>NZ_JBFRJM010000048.1:0-2290 GCF_041468865.1 Vibrio sp. 10N.286.52.C3
TAACAAATAAGGATTAAGGTGTTGCGCAGCCAACACTAAATCCCGAGTGTTGAACAAGCCCGAAGCCACTTTGTTAAGTAAATTGTACGATTGAACTTGAAGGGCACATCGCTTTGAGGCTTTTCTCAAGGCGAGCGGGGTCAAGATAAGGTTGCGATAGCAATCTTATCAACCAGTTAGCTATTTTTCGTTTCTTTCGTCGTCACATCTCCTTTGATTTCGTCAATGCCATTCTCCTTATTATCAAATGCCTTTCGGCTACATGGGTCGGCTCACTCCAACACACGCCATCTCATGCTCACAGCAAGGGCAGATTCTTATCGCTTTGCTCCTTATCGGTGCCGTTAGCGGCGGCATCATATAGACCAAGTTCAATAACAGCAGTTGAATGCGGGCTCTTAAGGCGTGAGCTTGACCACGTAAAAATCCGTAGTCTCGTACTCTCTGCAACCCTTTGGGCAGCACGTGTTGCAAAATGAGCAGCAAAAACTTCAGAATGGGCAAGGTGCGCGTTCGCCATGCATTGGTCTGACTCTCTTTATAGCGGAAGGTGACAGTATCATCTGTGATACTGATGATGTCTTCATCAGGCAGCACACCGCGATAGAGATAGCGCGCCAAATAGTTGAGTGCAGCCTGACCGTATCCTACTTGTCTGCAATCGACCACCCATTGTTTGGGTATGCCACTCGGCAGCCACAACGTTGGGTGTTGATTAATGGCCTCTAGCATTCTTGCTCGCCATACTTTGGCCAAAGCAAACGCGTTGAAGAGGTAATGCTTGTTGCCTTTGTGCCACGTTTGCCTCGACGCGTCGTATTGGCCTGCCGCCACGATAATGTGCAGATGTGGGTGCAAGTTTCGTTGTCGGCTGTGAGTATGCAACACGGCGGTAAAACCAAGTTCACCTTGCCGTTGTCGGTTGGCAAAATCCTTTAATACCCCTGATGCCACCTTAAACATACCGTTATATATCGCTTTAGGTTGATGTCTTGCCAGCACTCTCAATTGATACGGTAAAGTGAAGGTCACCATGAAATAGTGAACAGGTAACCGTTTTTGCTGTTGACGCTGTAGCCAGTCAGAAGTGGTGCGTTGTTGGCATTGAGGGCAATGGCGATGACCACAAGAAAGAGGCAATCGGTCATCGTGATGGCAGTGACTGCAGAACCATTGTGAGCGTCCTTGTTGCTCTGTTTTGCAACGGAGCATCGCCCCAATAGCTCGATGCATATCGCCATTTATCTGCGCATGATAGTGATGCTTAAGCGCACTATCATGCTGGCGAAGCAGTTCAATGAAAGTACTCATTTTATGCTCCATGTTAAGTCTAGATCATCCGTTAATTGGTTGATGGCCATTGCCGCATCACGCTGCTTTATCTGAGTCATTCGGGTGTATCGTGCCGTGGTGTTGAGGCTTGCATGACCGAGCAGTGATTGCAGTGAACGCAGGTCGACTCCTTGCTCAAGTAAGTGCGTTGCGAAGCAATGTCTGAGTGAATGAGGACTCGCATGCTTTTTGATACCACACTCTTTAAGTACAAGTTTCATCGTCTTTTGAATTCCGCCACGATCCATGGGGGTGTCGTGACATGTACCAAGTCCAGGAAATAAGTAGCAAGGATGCTTATGGGTAAGCCAGTGCGTGCGGAGTGCCTTAAGCGTTCGCTGCGGAAGCGGCACCATTCGGTCTTTTCCGCCTTTTCCTTCCCGTATGTGAACGCGCATTGTTTGGCTGTCGATATCATGAACCGTAAGATTTAATCCCTCACTGAGTCGTAACCCCATGCTGTACAGAGTAAGAAAAAACACCTGATAACGTGCTTGTCGAGTGTGAGTAATCAGCGAGCTGACTTGCTGTGGTGTCAGTATGTCGGGCAGTCGTTTTACTTGTGGCGGCTTGACGATATTGAGCCACTCCCACTGTTTATCGAGCGTGTAGCGATAGAAAAACTGCAAGCCATTACGATCGAGTTTTATGGTGCTCCACGAGTGGGTTTGAATAAGAGACGCGAAGAACTGTTTGAGGTCAGAGGTCGTTAATGTATCAGGGGCTCGGTCGAAATGAGCGGTGATCCGACGAACCGCACGGGAATAGGCATCAATGGTCGCGGGTCGTTTACCTTGCAGCTTTAGGTTGGTAAGGTGTTGTTCATAAAGGGTGTTGTAGCGTTTTAAGTCATCGGGTTTCATGGGGTTACTCCTGTGAACGACCATCAGGGTGATGGTGTTACAAGAGTATGGTTTGCACTCGTTTTACTCTGCCGCGTAGCGGCTTCGTTCAACAA
>NZ_JBFRJM010000049.1:0-16589 GCF_041468865.1 Vibrio sp. 10N.286.52.C3
ATGGTGCGGTCGGAGAGACTTGAACTCTCACACCTCTCGGCGCCAGAACCTAAATCTGGTGCGTCTACCAATTCCGCCACGACCGCAGCAAAGCTTTTACTCTAGCGAAGAGTATAGTTATATCGACATTGGTGATTCAATATAACGTTGTTTGTTCTTCTTTCATAAAGAAAGAATGGTGGCTACTGCGGGATTTGAACCTGCGACCCCATCATTATGAGTGATGTGCTCTAACCAACTGAGCTAAGTAGCCATCTGAGAGCGAAGTAATATAATATAATCTCGCTTCCAATGCCATTATCTTTTTAAAGATAATTACACTTTAAATAGTGGCTGGGCTACCTGGATTCGAACCAGGGAATGCTGGCATCAAAAGCCAGTGCCTTACCGCTTGGCGATAGCCCAACAATGATATCACTTAAGATATCTAAATAATGGTGCGGTCGGAGAGACTTGAACTCTCACACCTCTCGGCGCCAGAACCTAAATCTGGTGCGTCTACCAATTCCGCCACGACCGCTTTACTTTCCTAAAAACTCTTGTCGTTAATAAACATGTGTTTAATAACAAACAGAGTGCTTAGGAAATGGTGGCTACTGCGGGATTTGAACCTGCGACCCCATCATTATGAGTGATGTGCTCTAACCAACTGAGCTAAGTAGCCATTTCCAAATTGTCGTTCATTTCGAGACGTTGCCGCTTCGTTGTGAACGGGGCGCATTATGCGTAGTTGAGCGAAACCCGTCAACTTTTTTTTTGAATAAATCGCGAATAAACATCTGTTCGGTTTCTTTTTAGGCAAAGAGGCGTATTTGTCGACAAAAAACAGGTCTAAAAGGCGATATATATAGGAAGTTAAGTTTCTGATGAGAGGCAATTTAGAAAGGGGAAAAACAAAAAGGCCAGTGAATTCACTGGCCTTTTTTCTAGATGTTTAATCAGAATTATACGTTGAAGCGGAAGTGAACAACGTCACCATCTTTAACGATGTATTCTTTACCTTCAAGGCGCCATTTACCTGCGTCTTTCGCTCCGCTCTCACCGTTAAATTCGATGAAGTGATCAAATCCAACAACTTCAGCACGGATGAAACCTTTCTCGAAGTCTGTATGGATCTTACCCGCTGCTTGTGGCGCAGTTGCACCTACAGGGATTGTCCAAGCACGAACTTCTTTAACGCCAGCTGTGAAGTAAGTTTGAAGAGTCAGTAGTTCGTAACCAGAGCGGATCACTCGGTTAAGACCTGGCTCTTCGATACCCATATCCGCTAGGAACTCTTCGCGATCTTCGTCGTCAAGTTCAGAAAGCTCAGATTCGATTGCTGCACAAACAGCAACAACTACGTTGTTTTCGTTTTCAGCGTATTCACGAACAGCGTCTAGGTATGGGTTATTTTCAAAACCATCTTCTGCAACGTTTGCGATGTACATTGTTGGCTTAAGCGTTAGGAAGTTTAGGTAGCCGATTGCTGCCGCTTCTTCTTTGCCAAGTTCAACAGTACGCGCCATACCACCTTCAGTTAGAACTGGAAGTAGTTTTTCTAGTACAGTGATTTCGAATTTAGCGTCTTTGTCGCCGCCTTTCGCTTTCTTCGCGTTACGTTGAATTGCACGCTCACAGCTGTCTAAGTCAGCCAGTGCAAGTTCAAGGTTGATAACTTCGATATCTTCGATTGGAGATACTTTGCCAGCAACGTGAACAATGTTTTCATTTTCAAAGCAGCGCACAACGTGACCGATAGCGTCAGTTTCACGGATGTTAGCTAGGAATTTGTTACCAAGACCTTCACCTTTAGATGCGCCAGCTACTAGGCCCGCGATATCTACGAATTCCATTGTCGTTGGAAGGATCTTCTGTGGATTAACAATTTTTGCTAATGCATCTAAGCGTAGATCTGGAACCGGAACGATACCTGTGTTTGGTTCGATCGTACAAAATGGAAAGTTTGCTGCTTCGATGCCTGCTTTAGTCAGTGCGTTAAACAGAGTTGACTTACCAACGTTTGGTAGACCAACGATGCCACATTTAAAACCCATGATATAAACCTTATTCTGCTTTGAACGTATGTAAGCGATTTTGTGCTTTTGGTAGGCCATCTTTCAATAAGATGTCTAGGCTGCGAACCGATTCGTCAACGACGGCCTCGATACACTCTTGCTCTTTTTGAGGAGCTTTGCCTAATACATAACCTGCAACTTTATCTTTGTGTCCTGGATGGCCAATGCCTAATCTAAGACGATAGAATTCTTTATTGTTACCCTGTTTGCTGATGATGTCTTTCAGACCATTATGTCCACCATGACCACCACCTTTTTTAAACTTTCCAATACCAGGAGGCAGATCTAACTCGTCGTGAGCGACCATGATCTCTTCAGGTTTAATTTGGTAGAACTTTGCTAAGGCTGCAACTGCTTTGCCTGACAAGTTCATAAAAGTAGTTGGGATCAGCAAACGAAGATCTTCACCGTGAACCATGATACGACCCGTTAGGCCAAAGAACTTTGGTTCGTTCTTTAGTGTCACGTTATGTACACGCGCTAATTCTTCAACTACCCAAGCACCCGCATTGTGGCGAGTTTTGGCGTATTCTGGACCTGGATTAGCCAGTCCAACGAGAAGTTTTATTTGTTGGCTCAAGGTATGGATCTCTCTTGGGATTTCAAAAAGCGCCGTATGATATCACAGTTTATGAAAAAGGTGCGAGCTAGCTGATAGCTGCTCGATTATTCCTGTTTGTGATAACTAGTAGGGCAATATTACTCAGACATAAAAAAAGCACTTCATTGAATGAAGTGCTTAATGTTTTTCTCTCACGTGTTTCTAAAACAAAGCTATTGAGCTCTGATTAGTTGAACATCGCTGAGATTGATTCTTCGTTGCTGATACGACGAATCGCTTCAGCAAGCATGCGAGAAAGGCTAAGTGTTGTCACTTTACCAGTCGCAGCCATCTCTGGAGATAGAGAGATAGAATCCGTTACGATAACTTGGTCTAGAACAGAGTTCTTGATGTTGTTCGCAGCAGTACCAGAGAAAACAGCGTGAGTTGCGTAAGCGAATACACGCTTAGCACCGCGCTCTTTAAGTGCTTCAGCTGCTTTACATAGTGTGCCACCTGTATCGATCATGTCATCAACGATAACACAGTCACGGCCTTCAACATCACCGATTAGGTTCATTACTTCAGAAACGTTAGCACGTGGACGACGCTTATCAACGATAGCGATGTCAACATCACCTAGCGCTTTAGCCGTTGCACGAGCACGTACAACACCACCAAGGTCTGGAGAAACCACAACTGGGTTTTCTAGGCCACGGTTAGCCATGTCTTCTAGAAGAACTGGAGTACCGAAGATGTTATCAACTGGTACATCGAAGAAGCCTTGGATTTGCTCTGCGTGTAGGTCGATAGTAAGAACGCGGTCAACGCCAACGTTAGAAAGGAAATCTGCAACAACTTTTGCAGTAATTGGCACACGAGCAGAACGTACACGACGATCTTGACGGGCATAACCGAAGTAAGGGATTACAGCAGTAATACGGCCAGCAGAAGCACGGCGCATTGCGTCAATCATTACCACCAATTCCATAAGGTTGTCATTGGTTGGTGCACAAGTTGATTGAATCAGGAATACATCGCTACCACGAACGTTTTCATTGATTTGAACAGCGACTTCGCCATCAGAAAAACGGTCTACAGTAGCATCGCCAAGAGAGATGTATAGACGATCAGCAATACGTTGGGCTAGTTCAGGTGTTGCGTTACCAGCAAATAGCTTCATATCAGGCACGGTGGAAACCTCGGGTTGCGTCCAGTTTTAAATAGATTGTGGGTGGGCTGATTGGTATTCAGCCAGAGTTTCTTTTAAAGGAGAAATGTTTCTTCCTTTCGCTACGAAAGCGGAAACTGTGTCAGGCAGTTGTTCTCGCACCAATTCGGCGTCTTTTTCGCTGTTAAATTCAGCAAAAACGCACGAACCTGTGCCAGTCAATCTCGACGGCGCGTATTGTAGCAGCCATGAAAGTTGCTTATCAACCTCTGGGTACAGCATTCGCACAATTTTTTCGCAATCGTTTACGTATTCTTGCTCTAGAAGCGTTGATAGCGCTCGCTTTGGCGTGTTTCGAGTTAATTCTGAATGTGTGAATATGTCTACAGTTGCTATGCTCACTTGAGGTTTAACCACAAGATACCATTTCTCATCCGGATTAGCTGGCTGTAGCTGTTCTCCAACGCCTTCAGCAAAGGCGGCGTAGCCTCGAACGAAGACAGGAACGTCAGCACCAAGCTTCAAACCGATCTTAGCGAGCTGATCATCCGAGAGGTTGAGTTGCCATAAATAATTCAGGGCGACCAACACGGTTGCTGCGTTTGAAGAGCCTCCACCAATACCACCACCCATAGGCAGCACTTTCTTGAGTTCAATATCCGCACCGAAAGAGGTCGATGTGTATTGTTGAAGGGCCGTAGCCGCTTTCCAAATAAGGTTGTCTTCTGTAGCAACGCCCGGAATTGCAGGGCTTATTGTGATCGCACTTGTTTTTTTATTTGCAGTGACCGTCAGTTCATCACCAAAATCGACAAACTGAAATAAGGTTTGAAGTTCGTGATAGCCATTGTCACGTCGACCAGTGATATAGAGAAATAAATTCAGTTTAGCCGGAGAGGGCCAATGGGTTGGCGTTGTTATCATTTTTTCAGTGTCCACTTCGAAACTACAATGTTGATTTTGTTCTCGTTTTGCTTGAATGACAATCGAGTAGGGAGTGGGATTGTCTCTACTTTTGCGTTGTCTTCATTCGATAGTTGCTTACTCGGCATCTCTGTATTGCGATAGTTAGCAAAATTCAGTGTCCATAATTGACTGCTGACTTGTTTGGACAGAGATTCAAGCGTGTTGGTGCTGTTGAGTTGATAGGAATCGGCTTGGTCTGGAATGCCAAGGAACCATTGTGGTAGATGATCAATGGGGATCTGTAAGCCTGTCAGCTGCTCAACCAAGATTGAAGCACTCGCATGAGTAAAGATTTGGTCATCATAGGTCACGACTTTTGCACCCGATGGATCAATGGTTAGGTTCAATGCGGTTTGACCGAGAAACGTCGTAAGCCTTAATTGACTTTTATTTGGAGAGTGCTTCCAAATGAAATTGAGGCTTTGGCGTTGCTCTGGGGAAATGTAAGCGAGCTTGCCTGACGCTTGATAGTTTTCTATCTGTAAAAGCCGATCTTGGTGACTTTGCCACTCGACGCTGGTTGGTTGTTCTGGGATAGACGAGCAACCCACCATAATTATGGTCATAAAAATAAGAGACGTGATTTTGAGAAGCTTGCTCATATTTGCTCACAACTTGTTCAAATTTATCTAAAAAACGCTTCAACTATAGCATTGAATTCACGAAGTCAGGAAAACAAATCCCGCTTGCTCTTTAAATAGAGCCATGCATCAAGTAAAATTCGCCCCTTGTTTCCATTCCCTGATCGAGAACTTCTGATACATGTCTTTGCTTGCCGTAGGTATCAATCACAATACAGCGTCGGTTGAATTGCGAGAAAAAGTCGCTTTTGGTCCAGATAAATTATCTGAGGCACTCAAGCAACTTAACGCAAATGCACACGTAAATGGAAGTGTCATACTTTCTACCTGTAATCGAACTGAAGTGTATTGTGACGTCAAAGGCGTGGCAAAAAACAAGTTGATCGATTGGTTGTCAGTTTTCCATCAAGTTAGCCCTGAAGAGCTAAAACCAAGCCTTTATATCCATGAAGAGCAGGCTGCGATTAAACATTTAATGCGTGTAGCTTGTGGTTTGGACTCTTTAGTATTGGGCGAGCCACAGATCTTAGGTCAGGTGAAGCAAGCTTATACAGACTCGCGAGAGAACAAATCTGTTGATGCTTCAATGGAAAAACTGTTCCAGAAATCATTCTCTGTCGCGAAGCGTGTTCGAACTGAAACGGAGATCGGCGGAAGCGCGGTTTCGGTTGCTTACGCAGCTTGTACGTTAGCCAAGCACATATTTGAATCGATTGCCGATTCAACCGTGTTATTGGTGGGGGCGGGTGAAACGATTGAGTTGGTGGCTAAGCATCTTTCAGCAAATGGCTGTACCAAGATGATAGTGGCTAACCGAACTCGTGAGCGTGCTTTAGGGCTGGCTGAAGAGTTTGGTGCTGAAGTGATCAGCCTAAATGAGATCCCTGATCATCTGCATCGAGCGGATATCGTGATCAGCTCAACCGCCAGTCCGTTACCGATTATAGGTAAGGGTATGGTAGAGACCGCGCTGAAGACGAGAAAACATCAACCTATGTTATTGGTTGATATTGCGGTTCCGCGTGATGTGGAATCTCAGGTCGGCGAATTAAACGACGCCTACCTTTATTCTGTGGATGATCTGCAGTCGATTGTTGATGGCAACATTGAACAACGCAAAGTGGAAGCGATTCAAGCGGAAGCAATAGTTAGCGAAGAAAGTGCGGCATTCATGAGTTGGATGCGTTCACTGCAAGCAGTAGACAGTATTCGTGACTACCGTAAATCGGCCAACGAAATCCGAGAAGAATTATTAAGTAAGAGTTTACAATCACTTGCCGCTGGCGGTGACCCTGAAAAAGTCTTACTTGAGCTAAGTAATAAGCTCACAAACAAATTGATCCATGCTCCAACGCGCGCACTTCAAAGTGCAGCAGAGCAAGGAGAACCTGCAAAATTAATGGTCATTAGACAGAGTTTGGGCTTAGAAAACCCTCAATAATATTAGACCTCCAACAGAATAAGACATTATGAAAGCCTCGATTCTAGTAAAGCTTGAAACACTTGTTGAACGCTATGAAGAAGTTCAACATCTACTTGGTGATCCAGATGTAATCGGGAATCAAGACAAATTCCGTGCACTTTCTAAAGAGTACTCTCAACTAGAAGAAGTAACGGCTTGCTTCCAGTCATACCAGCAAGCTCAAGAAGATTTAGAAGCTGCTGAAGAGATGGCGAACGAAGATGACGCTGAAATGCGTGAAATGGCTCAAGACGAAATTAAAGACGCAAAAGCGGCGATTGAACGTTTGACTGATGAGCTACAGATTCTTCTGATTCCAAAAGATCCAAACGATGAGCGCAACTGTTTCCTTGAAATCCGTGCAGGCGCGGGTGGTGATGAAGCGGGTATCTTCGCGGGCAACCTGTTCCGTATGTACTCTAAGTTTGCTGAGAAGAAAGGTTGGCGCGTTGAAATCATGAGCAGCAATGCTTCTGAACAAGGCGGCTACAAAGAGATGATCGCTAAGGTAAGCGGCGATGCTGTTTACGGCACCATGAAGTTTGAGTCGGGCGGTCACCGTGTACAACGTGTACCTGAAACTGAATCTCAAGGCCGTGTTCACACGTCAGCATGTACAGTTGCAGTTATGCCTGAGATCCCAGAAGCTGATCTGCCTGAAATCAAAGCGGGCGATCTTAAAATTGATACTTTCCGTGCATCAGGCGCGGGTGGTCAGCACGTTAACACCACGGATTCAGCAATCCGTATTACTCACTTACCAACGGGTACAGTAGTAGAGTGTCAGGACGAGCGTTCTCAGCATAAAAACAAAGCGAAAGCGATGGCTGTTCTTGCTGCTCGTATTGTTCAAGCAGAAGAAGAGCGCCGCGCGGCAGCGGTTTCTGATACACGTCGTAACCTATTAGGTTCTGGTGACCGTAGTGACCGTATTCGTACGTACAACTACCCACAAGGTCGTGTTTCGGATCACCGTATCAACCTTACTATCTACCGTCTTAACGAAGTACTTGAAGGTGACATGCAAAGCTTGCTTGATCCTGTACTTCAAGAGCACCAAGCCGATCAGCTTGCTGCACTTGCAGAGAACAACTAACCTGTATGCAGTCAGCATATACGGTTGAAAGTGCTTTAAAAGCAGCAATCGTAAAGCTTCAAGAGGGTGATAACACATCACCCTCTATTGATGCAGCGGTACTGCTTTGTCACGCCTTAGATAAACCAAGATCTTACCTACTGACTTGGCCTGAGAAGCATCTCACCTCAGAGCAAGAGTCTGAATTCAATGCCCTTCTAAAACGTCGCTTAACTGGTGAGCCTGTGGCTTATATTATCGGTGAGCGTGAGTTTTGGTCACTGCCGTTAAAAGTTTCTCCTTCTACCTTAATTCCACGCCCAGATACTGAGCGTTTGGTTGAGGTGGCTTTGGATAAAACTTACGGCAAGCAAGGTGCGATTCTAGATTTAGGGACAGGTACAGGTGCTATCGCGTTAGCATTGGCGTCAGAGATGCCGAACCGACAGGTAACGGGTATTGATCTTCGCCCTGAAGCGCAGCAGCTGGCGACAGAGAATGCACAGCGTCTCAACATCACCAATGCGACTTTTTTGCATGGTAGTTGGTTTGAGCCTTTGAGCTCTGAAGGCGTTGTGAAATTCTCTCTGATTGTTTCTAACCCGCCATACATTGAGAAGAATGATCCTCATTTGTCTCAAGGCGATGTGCGTTTTGAGCCGATCACAGCACTGGTTGCTGAAGAGAAAGGGCTTGCAGATATTCGATACATTTCTGAAAACGCACGTGGCTTTTTGGAAAATGAAGGTTGGTTAGCATTTGAACACGGCTATGACCAAGGTTTGGCAGTTCGTGAGATTATGCAGGCGCTCGGTTATCTCGATGTTGTCACAGAGAAAGATTACGGTGGTAATGACCGAGTGACATTGGGTCGTTACTGTTCATAGTTAGTGATTGTTAATCGTCTTGTGAGCAATGGATGATGAACTTGCTAAATTGATACCTTTAACTCGACAATACATTTAACCCGATAATGCATTTAACGCAGAAATACAGAGATTTTATGCAGAACCACAGAGCATTAACGGGTATTGTGAGGCTCGTGTTAACGAAAGCACATATAAAAATATAAAGGAATACCATGTACGAAGGTCTAAAACATTTTCACCTATTAACGATTGCTATAAGTGCGCTACTTCTCTCGATTCGTTTCGCTCTTATGATGGCTAACTCACCTAAGCTTAAGCATCCTTTCTTGCAGCGTTTCCCTCATATCAATGACTCGTTGCTATTGCTATCGGGCATTGGTTTGATTTTCATCACTGGCTTTATTCCATTTACACCAGCAGCACCATGGTTAACCGAAAAACTAACTTGTGTTATGGCTTACATCGCATTAGGTTTCTTTGCGCTTAAGCTAGGTAAAAACAAGCTACTGAGAGTATTCTCTTTCTTTGGTGCGCTTGGCTGGTTAGCGATGGCAGGCAAAATCGCAATGACCAAGACACCAACATTTTTCGGTTAATTATCTCCTTATTTCGGTTAACTATCTATGTACGAATTTTTTGATGAAGACTTTGACCAGCTAGAGTTAGCTGAAGGTGCATTGATCTTAAATAAAGCGATTAACCCAGAAACTCAAGACAGTTGGGCAGAGCAAGAGCTGGCGAGATTGTTAAAAGACGCCGAGTTTGCTTTGGTTAATGAAACCGATGAACAGCAGAAGTTTGAATCTTTTATTCGACTATTCTTTTATGAATGGGGTTTTGCTGGCGATAAAGATGCGTATTTCTCTTCGGAAAACGCGTTCATCGATAAAGTGCTTGAGAGAAAGAAAGGCATTCCAGTGAGTCTGGGGGCGATCTTTCTTTTTCTAGGTCGCAAGCTAGGCTTTCCTGTAGAGGGCGTCTCTTTCCCGACTCAATTCTTACTTAAAGTAAGTTGGTACGGGCAAGCTGCAGCCTATATTAACCCTTATAACGGTGAGTATGTTGGCGAACAAACGCTGCGAGCATGGTTAATTGGCCATGATGGCCCATTAGCTAAGGTGAAACCTGAGCACTTAGAAGTCGCCGACCACCCAACAATTATTGGTAAGTGGTTAGCCCTGCTCAAGAGTGCACTACTGCGAGAAGAGCGTTATACACTTGCATTGAAGTGTACTGACCTTGCTTTGACGTTTGTACCTGATGACCCATATGAAATCCGTGACCGCGGTTTTATCTATCAGCAGCTAGACTGTCACCAAGTAGCCGCAACCGATTATCAATACTTTATCGACCAATGCCCAGATGACCCGGCATCTGAGTTACTGAAATCTCAAGTGAACGTCATGAACGAAAAGACAGTGGTCGTTCACTAATTAATAATTATTTAGAGAGAATATGATGGAACAGAAAACAGTTCATATTGGCGATATGCCAATTGCTAACGACAAGCCATTTACGCTATTTGCAGGCATGAACGTTCTTGAATCTCGCGATCTTGCTATGCAGATCTGTGAGCACTATGTAAAAGTAACCGAGAAGCTGGGCATCCCTTACGTATTTAAGGCGTCTTTTGATAAAGCGAACCGCAGCTCAGTTCATTCATACCGTGGTCCAGGCATGGAAGAAGGTCTCAAAATCTTCCAAGAGCTGAAAGATACTTTCGGCGTGAAGATCATTACTGATATCCACACAGAAGCTCAAGCTCAGCCTGTTGCGGATGTGGTTGATGTAATCCAACTACCTGCATTCCTAGCTCGTCAAACTGATCTTGTTGAAGCAATGGCTAAGACTGGCGCAGTAATCAACGTGAAGAAGCCTCAGTTCATGAGCCCGAATCAAGTTGGCAACATCGTTGATAAGTTCGCTGAGTGCGGTAATGACAACATCATCCTTTGTGAGCGTGGCGCTTGCATGGGTTACGATAACCTTGTTGTGGATATGCTTGGCTTTGGCGTAATGAAGAAGTCTTCAAACGGTAGCCCAATCATCTTCGACGTGACGCACTCTCTACAAATGCGTGACCCATCAGGTGCTGCATCTGGCGGTCGTCGTGAGCAAACGGTTGAACTTGCTAAAGCGGGTCTTGCTACGGGTATTGCGGGTCTGTTCATTGAAGCTCACCCAAACCCAGACCAAGCTCGTTGTGATGGCCCATCTGCGCTACCTCTAGACAAACTAGAGCCGTTCTTGAAGCAGATGAAAGCACTTGATGACCTTATCAAAGGCTTTGAGCATATTGATATTAAATAATTGAGATGGATGTGAAGTAACGGAAACGTTATTTCACAAAGTTGATCTAAGAAAGCCCAGTTCTCTGAATTGGGCTTTTTTTAATCTCGTAAAAGCAGCCGAACATAAACCGTTCATTTAAAGAGTTGTTAACGTGGCGGGTTATTACCTAAGAAACTCTTATATGAGTGTGAGGTCAGTCCTGTTTGCAGTAAATTGCTGATATTCATCACACTTTGTAAGTAAACGATTGCTTGTGATGCAGGGGAAGTTTGAGTGTAATCTCATAATTTTGTTACACTTAACTGTTGACCTATGCGTGACCAATTCGACATAAATATGAAATCGTCGTGTTACATCTAGAATGTTAATTTAAGATTAGTCATGTTGAAGTCTTATTGTTCGAACTCCAGGAAAGGGGTCGCAATAGATTATAAAAAGCAGTGGATTCCCTAAAAAGTTCAAAGGTATGACAATGAAGCAACGCCTTATTCTAAAGACAGCACTAAGTGCTGCAATTCTAGCTACTCTAGCTGGGTGTGCGTCTCAATCAGCTCATGATTGGAACCAAGACGAAACTTACAAGCTAACGATTCTTCACACAAACGATAACCATGGTCGTTTCTGGCAGAATAAATATGGCGAATACGGCATGTCTGCACGTAAAACGCTAGTTGACCAACTTCGTTCAGAAGTTGAAGCAGAAGGCGGTAGCGTGTTGCTTCTATCTGGCGGTGACATCAACACGGGTGTTCCAGAGTCAGACCTTCAGGACGCAGAACCTGATTTTAAAGGTATGAACAAAATTGGTTACGATGCCATGGCATTGGGTAACCACGAGTTTGATAACTCTTTAGACGTATTACAAAAGCAGATCGACTGGGCTAACTTCCCAATGCTATCTGCAAACATCTACGATAAAGCGACAGGTGAACGTAAGTTCCAAGCTTACGAGATGTTCGAAAAGCAAGGCATCAAGATTGCGGTTATTGGTTTAACAACTGAAGATACTCAAAAGATTGGTAACCCTGAATTTATCGCAGGCATCGACTTCCGTGATCCTAAAGAAGAAGCGAAGAAGCTAATCGCTGAACTTAAAGAAACAGAAAAACCTGATCTAATCTTTGCTGTGACTCATATGGGTCACTACGAGAACGGTCAACGTGGTGTTAATGCTCCGGGTGACGTCGCACTTGCTCGTTACCTAAACGAAGGCGATCTAGATATGATCGTTGGTGGTCACTCTCAAGAGCCTGTATGTATGGAAGGCCCTAACGTTGCGAAGAAAAACTTCAAGCCGGGTGATGAGTGTAAGCCTGACGTACAGAATGGTACTTACATCGTTCAAGCTCATGAGTGGGGCAAGTACGTAGGTCGTGCTGATTACGAATTCCGTAACGGCGAACTAGAAATGGTGAGCTACGACCTGATTCCAGTTAACCTTAAGAAGAAAGTTAAGATTGACGGTAAGAAGCAACGTGTTCTTATTCAAGATGAAATCGCACAAGACCCAGAGCTACTTGAATTCCTACGTCCTTTCCAAGAGCAAGGTCAAGCACAGCTAGAAGTTCAAATCGCAGAGACAAATGGCAAGCTTGAAGGCGATCGTAACGTCGTTCGCTTCCAACAGACCAACCTAGGTCGTTTAATTGCGACTTCTCACATGGAGCGTGCAAAAGCAGACTTCGCTGTGATGAACTCTGGTGGCGTTCGTGACTCAATTGAAGCCGGTAATGTCACTTACAAAGACGTGCTAACAGTACAACCTTTTGCAAACATCCTGACTTACACAGACATGACGGGTAAAGAAGTTCTAGATTACCTAAATGTAGTGGCAACTAAACCAATCGATTCTGGTGCTTACGCTCAGTTTGCTGGTATCTCTATGACAGTAGCGAACGGTGAAGTATCGAATGTATTCATCGGTGGCAAACAGCTTCGTCTAGACGAAACATACCGTTTCACAGTACCAAGCTTTAACGCTGCTGGTGGTGACGGTTACCCTAAACTGTCTGACCACCCAGGTTACGTAAATACTGGTTTTGTTGATGCTGAAGTACTGAAAGAGTACCTAGAAGCAAACAGCCCGGTTGACGTGAACAAGTACGCGCCTTCAGGCCAAATGGTTTACAAGTAATTGTATCAATAGGTGCTAAATTAGATTGACTCTAGCACCATGATAAATTTAACTAAAGCGACGCCTCGGCGTCGCTTTTTGTTTATCTATCGTTTGGATTTGTTATGACCCCTGCAATCAATCTCGCCAAGAAAAAGAAAATCGCTCATAGTGTGCACCAGTATCATCATGATGCGAATAATACGAACTATGGTTTAGAAGCCGTTGAAGCGCTTGGTCAAGATCCCAAACGTGTATTCAAAACGCTGTTGTTCTGCTTGAATGGTGTGGCGAAAGATTTGGCGGTTGCCGTTATTCCTGTCGACCAGAAGCTAAATCTAAAGCTTGCCGCTAAAGCAGCGAAAGGCAAAAAAGCAGAGATGGCCGATCCTGAGATTGCTCAGAAAACCACGGGTTATGTTGTTGGTGGCATTAGTCCGCTTGGACAGAAGAAAGCACTGCCTACCTTCGTTCATTCCAGTGCGACAGATTTTGAAACTATCTGTGTGAGTGCAGGTAAGCGTGGGCTAGAGATTGAATTAGACCCAAAAGACTTAACACTTCTGACTCGCGGCCAGTTTGCTGATCTATGTTTATAGATTGTTGTCATGATGATAAAACTATCGAATGACAAACAAAAACGCCCGCTAGACTAATCTAGCGGGCGTTTTTATATCGAGTGTCTCGTCTTACTGATTCAGACTACTTCTTCAGACCTAAAGTACCACCAACACGCTTTGGTGCAGGTTTGTTCGGTCTATTTGAATCTTGGCTGCGGTTTGCCGGCTTACCGCTTCTACGATCTGTGCGATTGCGATCCGAACGGTTTCTATCTGAATTAGAACGCTCTGAACGAGAGTTCGATTTCCAGTTCTCGGTATTACCACCGCTTTCACCATTTGATGAATTGCGGCCACGCTTTGAGTTAGGTGCATGACGGAATTCATCCGCATTGTTACCGCGGTAAGTGCGAGTACGGTTCTCGTTTTGATTACGGCGCGCTGTTGAAGCTTGGTTCTCTTCACGGCTGTCAAAAAGTTTCGCGTCAGTCGCTTTATGAATGCGTTGACCTTTCGCGTTCATTTTTGACGCATCTTCCGTACTTACTGAGCCTTCACACATCGCTAAGATCTCAGTGATCTCTTCTTCGCTCAGGTAGCGCCATTTTCCGTTAGGAATACCGTCTAATGAGATGTTCATAATACGAACACGGCGTAGCTTAAATACTTCATAACCGAGCGCTTCACACATACGGCGAATTTGGCGGTTAAGGCCTTGTGTTAGCGTAATTCGGAATGAGAACTTAGTCTCTTTCTCAACCTTACATGGCAAGGTGACTGTATCAAGGATATGAACGCCAGCGCTCATTTGCTTCAAGAATTCCGTCGTAATCGGCTTATCTACACGAACCACGTATTCTTTCTCGTGGTTGTTACCTGCACGTAGGATCTTGTTTACGATGTCGCCATCGTTGGTCAAGAAGATAAGACCATCAGAAGGCTTATCTAGACGACCAATCGGGAAAATACGTTTGTGGTGGCCGATAAAGTCGACGATGTTGCCAGGAATATCACGCTCAGTCGTACAGGTGATACCTGTTGGTTTATTGAGAGCAATGTAAATCGGCTTCTCTTTTGAGCGAACAGGCTTATTGTCGATCTCAACATCATCACCTGGCAAGACTTTAGTACCCATTTCAGGGATCTTACCGTTAATAGTAACTCGGCCTGCATCAATCAGTTTATCGGCTTCGCGGCGTGAGCAAAAACCAGTTTCACTGATGTATTTATTAAGGCGTTTAGCTTGGGATTCTTGTGACATGATATTCTCTTAGCGTTTCACAACGGAAATGTAGATAAACAAAAAGCAACCTTTGGATAGTTGCTTTGAGTTGAAATTCGTTAACTGAGGTAATTTTAGCACTTGGTGTGAGTCTAGGCACGAAATATCGATCTTGATGCAAAATCGTTACTAGTCCATTTATCTATCTCAACCTATTAACTGGTGCGTTTTTGATGGCGCTCTCTGTTCTCTAGCTTTTTCTCATTACTCTTTCTGAGCATTACGTAGACTGCGCCCGTACCACCATGAAATTGCTGAGCAGAATGAACACATTGAACGTCGTTGATTTGTGTTAGCCAATTTGCCACGTAGCTTTTCATCATTGCAGGTGGATTCGAACGCTCACCCTTACCATGAACAATGATGACGGTACGAACATCCATTCTTAAACACTGACGCAAAAATGAAAGCACTTCGTTACGTGCGTCTTTCAGTGTTTTCCTATGAAGGTCGAGCTTGGCTTGAATAGGGTATTTTCCTAGGCGCAGCTTTTTGTATACGCCTTCTTGTACACCGTCTTTTTTATAAGCAACAACATCGTCTGGCTTGATCATTGGCGAATAGTCTAATGATAAGTAGTCTTTCTCGTCGTCAGACAGCCACATAGCGGCTTCACGCTTAGCAAGGTGAGATTCGGTGACTCGGTGTACTTTCTGGTGTTCAGCGGTGTCATGGTCGATACGTTTAACATCGCCCATCATTTCTTGGAATAGATCTAAGTCATCATCATGAGACATAGTGTGTATCTCAAGTTGGAGAAGGATAGGGTAAGTATACCTAAGTTGAGGTTAGGTTTAAAAATGAAAAAACCGGAGAAGACAATAAGTCTGCTCCGGTGCAAAGCGTTTTGACATTTACTTATAAAGTAAAAGAATACTTAAAAGTAAATGATTTAGGCAGAGCGATTCTAGTGAGGAGATTTTTCAGTCATAACTTTGTATATGAAGAAGCCTCCATAAAACATCATGAGACCCAGAGCCCCGAAGATTACTATCATTGAAGATAGTCCCACCGCATTACCAAATAGGAGATCTAGCCAAAAGTCCATGTGTATACCTCAAAGTTATATGACATGGCTTAGTGTATTAACAAGCATTATCAATTCACTGATCTGGATCAATCCTGTTTCATAAGTTAAATACTTGTTGGTAACTGTGTGTTTTTCGTCACATCATGCTCGTTGTTGTATGTCTTTTGTTCGAACGATTCAAAATCGCAATAAATATGAGAAAAAGCCCTTGCGGATAAATTCAGAACCCGTATTATACGCTCCATCGACAGGCAATGAGCCAGTTAGATATCTCGGTGAATAGCGCAGCTTGGTAGCGCATCTGGTTTGGGACCAGAGGGTCGGGGGTTCGAATCCCTCTTCACCGACCACATTAAAGAAAGCCGTAGCAGAGATGCTACGGCTTTTTTGCATTTTAATCTGGTTTAGAACATGAGGATGGGGCTGGAATGCCAGTCCAATCGAATCCCTCTCACCGACCACATTTAGAAAGCCTGCTCCTTAAGCAGGCTTTCGTCGTTTCAGGACATGAGAAATGAGATTAGAACCTAGGTAGGGTTCGCCTGATGTTCAAAATAAGCTATTGGCCGATCATAGACAGAACCTTAAGC
>NZ_JBFRJM010000050.1:0-45120 GCF_041468865.1 Vibrio sp. 10N.286.52.C3
GTTTCTTAAACTTAATCGCCCACCAAACAGTGTCTTTACACGGAACATAGCCGTCTCTGAAAGTGACCGTTTATGGTAACCGTACTTCTTTTTCCAATGTTTATTTGAGCCGTATAATTTCTGGCAAGCTACCGCCAGATTACGGGGGTGACCTCGTAACCAAAAAGCAGCACCTTCTCTCGGTGGAATAAGTGGAACAGCTTGTTTAATACGTATTGCTTCGTAGCATTGTCTTGTATCGTAAGCTCCATCACCAGATATCTCATTGATTCTACGACGAGTTTGATTCAGTAAATTAGGAAGAGCTTCACCGTCAGTGACATTCGATAAACTTAACTCAGCCGCAATGATTTCATGAGTGCCAGTGTCTACGGCTAAATGGAGCTTACGCCAAACTCGACGCTTCCCGTCAGTACCATGTTTTTTTACTTTCCATTCACCTTCACCGTAGACCTTTAGCCCTGTTGCATCAATGGCTAAATGCTGTATTGCGCCTCGGGTCTTTGTCTTGAATGACACATTAACCGTTTTGGCTCGTTTACTGATGCATGAATAATGAGGACATGACAACGGGAGTTGAGCGAGTTTGAAAACAGAATCGATGAATCCTTGTAACGCTCTCAACGGCATCGCGAATACTCGTTTAACCATGAGGGCGGTCGTAATGGCTAAGTCACTAAACAATCGAGGTCGACCTCGTTTACCTTGCTTGAGTTGCTTCCACTGTTGAATCGCTTCCTCATCAATCCAGAATGTCAGTGAACCACGATTGATTAGGGCTTGGTTATATTGTTTCCAGTTAGTTGTTCTGTAGCGAGGCTTTGGCATTGCTCTAAGTATGTGAGTGAACTTAGATGATCTGATCGTAGCTTTAAGCATTAGTTCCCTGATTTAGGAAACAAAGCCGAGCAAGATCCACACATAACAGGCAATAAAAAACCGAGCACTTAGGCTCGGTTTTTTCATTGGTAAGCTAAATTACTTAACGTAATCGAGATTACTCAGTGTCTTGCTCGCTATCACTTTCAGAGTCAGAAGCATCTGATGCTTGCTCTTCACTTGATTCAGAAACGACCGTTCCTTCTGCATTAACTGTTTCTGCGTTTACTGCTTCAGCGTTTGCTACTTCAGCTTCGCCTTCAACAACCTCAGCTTCTTCTACTTCGTCGATACGTTGTAGACCTACAACGTTCTCGTCGTCAGAAGTACGAATCAGTGTTACACCTTGAGTGTTACGACCAACTTGGCTCACTTCCGCAACGCGAGTACGTACTAGCGTACCTGCGTCGGTGATCATCATCATTTCGTCGCCTTCTTCAACTTGAACAGCGCCAACAACTGGGCCATTACGTTCAGAGACTTTGATAGAAACCACACCTTGCGTTGCACGGCCTTTCGTTGGGTATTCAGCTAGTTCAGTACGCTTACCGTAACCGTTTTGAGTCACAGTTAGGATATCGCCTTCGTTAGAAGGAACAATCAACGATACTACTTGATCGTCTTCTGGAAGCTTCATACCACGAACACCAGAGGCAGTACGGCCCATTGCACGTACTTTGTCCTCGTTAAAGCGAACAACTTTGCCCGATTTAGAGAACAGCATGATGTCGCTATCACCGTTAGTGATGTCAACGCCAATCAGTGAATCGTCGTCACGTAGGTTAACTGCGATTAGGCCGTTAGCACGTACGTTAGCGAATTGATCCAGTGATGTCTTCTTAACTGTACCGTCACCCGTTGCCATGAAGATGAATTTCTCGTTAGAGAACTCAGAAACTGGCAGGATAGCCGTAATACGTTCACCTTCTTCTAGAGGAAGAATGTTCACGATAGGCTTACCACGAGCAGTACGACTTGCTAATGGCAGTTGGTAAACTTTCAGACGGTATGTCTTACCACGAGTAGAGAAACATAGGATGTTATCGTGAGTATTAGCAACAAGCAGACGCTCAATGTAATCCTCATCTTTCATCTTAGTTGCACTCTTACCTTTACCACCACGACGTTGAGATTCGTAGTCGCTTAGGATTTGGTACTTAACGTAACCTGCGTTAGAAAGCGTTACTACAACGTCTTCTTGAGCAATCAGCTCTTCCATGTCGATGTCATGAACTGCCGCTGTGATTTCTGTACGACGCTCGTCGCCATAGATTTCACGTACCGCTTCAAGTTCTCCACGGATAACTTCCATCAAACGCTCAGTGCTTGCAAGAATGTGCATTAGCTCAGCGATTTCTTCTAGAAGTGCTTTGTACTCGTCTAGAATCTTCTCGTGCTCAAGGCCTGTTAGGCGGTGAAGACGAAGTTCTAGAATTGCTTGTGCTTGTGTTTCCGTTAGGAAGTATTGACCATCGCGGATGCCGTATTGGTCTTCTAACCAATCAGGACGAGCTGCGTCAGTACCTGCACGCTCAAGCATTGAAGCAACGTTACCAAGATCCCAACCACGAGACACTAAACCAACTTTAGCTTCTGCTGGTGTTGGCGCGCTCTTGATCAGTTCAATGATTTCATCAATGTTAGCAAGTGCTAGAGACAATGCTTCAAGGATGTGTGCACGGTCGCGTGCTTTCTTCAATTCGAAAATAGTACGACGAGTCACAACTTCGCGACGGTGGTCTACGAAGCACTTAAGCATGTCTTTGATGTTGAACAACTGTGGTTGACCGTTATTCAACGCAACCATGTTGATACCGAAAGTCGTTTGCAGTTGAGTTTGAGCGTATAGGTTGTTAAGAACCACTTCGCCTACTGCATCACGCTTACATTCAATAACAATACGCATACCATCTTTATCAGACTCGTCACGCAGTGCACTGATGCCTTCTACTTTCTTATCTTTAACCAGTTCAGCAATCTTCTCGATCAAACGAGCTTTGTTTACTTGGTAAGGGATCTCAGTAACGATAATGGTTTCTTTACCATTCTTCTCTACTTCGATATCCGCTTTTGAACGCATGTAAACCTTACCGCGGCCAGTCTTGTAAGCATCTACGATGCCTTTACGACCACTGATAAGTGCTGCTGTTGGGAAGTCAGGACCAGGGATATAGTCCATTAGCTCATCAATAGTGATATCTTCATTATTGATAAATGCTAAACAGCCATCAACAACTTCACCAAGGTTATGTGGTGGGATGTTGGTAGCCATACCTACTGCGATACCAGAAGCACCGTTTACCAATAGGTTAGGAATTTTTGTAGGAAGTACTGCTGGAATTTGTTCTGTACCATCGTAGTTCGGTACGTAATCCACAGTTTCCTTATCAAGGTCAGCCAGGAGCTCGTGAGCAATTTTCGCCATACGAACTTCGGTATAACGCATTGCAGCCGCGGAGTCGCCATCGATAGAACCAAAGTTACCTTGGCCATCAACTAGCATGTAACGCAGTGAGAACGGTTGCGCCATACGAACAATAGTATCGTATACAGCACTATCACCATGTGGGTGGTATTTACCGATTACATCACCTACTACACGAGCAGACTTTTTATATGGTTTGTTCCAATCATTACCTAGTACATTCATCGCGAATAAAACGCGGCGGTGTACAGGTTTTAGGCCATCACGCACATCTGGAAGGGCACGACCAACGATGACGGACATCGCGTAGTCTAGGTATGAACCTCTAAGCTCATCTTCAATATTTACGGGCGTGATCTCTTTCGCTAGATCGCTCATAGAGCCATTTTCCCTCTATAGTCAGATCGTATTTTTGAATACGTATAAGACCGAAAAATATAACACAAATTTACCTACGGAGGCATCACTTTCCCTCTCCTTTTACCATCTTGTGACCCTTGTAGCCAATCAATTGATGAGAAATTGCACCTCCGCATCATATCTTGCTGAAACATGGTCACTTTACATCCAATAAACTAGCAAAATTGTAGATCTTCTGGTCAGAGCGAAAAGGCAAGTTATAATGCCTGCAATTTCATGGATGCATTATTTAACTTGGAAATGCCGATTATGACTAAATCACAGAACGTAGACCCAGCAGAAATCAAAAAATTCGAAGACATGGCGTCGCGCTGGTGGGATCTGGAAGGCGAGTTTAAGCCTCTACATCAAATCAACCCACTGCGCCTAAATTACGTGCTAGAAAAGACCGAAGGTTTATTTGGTAAGAAAGTCCTCGATGTTGGCTGCGGTGGCGGCATTTTGGCTGAAAGCATGGCTGTTGAGGGCGCAGTAGTCACTGGCCTAGATATGGGTAAAGAACCGCTAGAAGTGGCACGTCTTCACGCATTGGAAACTGGCACCAAGCTCGATTACATCCAGAGCACCATCGAAGACCATGCAGAACAGAATCCACAAACTTACGATGTGGTGACATGTATGGAAATGCTAGAGCACGTTCCTGATCCACAATCTGTGATTAGTGCATGTTCAAAATTAGTGAAACCGGGTGGTCACGTGTTCTTCTCTACCTTGAACCGTAACTTCAAATCTTACCTGTTCGCTATTGTTGGTGCAGAAAAGCTACTTAAGATTGTTCCTGAGGGCACTCATGAACACGAGAAGTTCATTCGCCCTGCTGAACTTATCAAGATGGTCGATAACACTCCGCTGCAAGAACTAGGGATTACAGGGCTGCACTACAATCCTCTTACGGACACTTATCGTTTAGGCACAAATGTAGACGTAAACTACATCGTCCACACGCAAAACTTTGGCTAAAAAATATCGGTAGCCCTACCGTAAAACCTTTTGTAAAAAAGACGAATGAAAAGAGTTGCAATTACCATAACTTTGCGACTTTTTTCAGTCTAAATTTCGTGCGCTAGCTTCCATTTTGACCACCTCGATTTAAATTTAATCGCCTAAAATCAATCGCCCATTTTGGCCAAAGATCAAGGGATTTTTTTTTATGGGCGTGCAAAAATAAAGCATCATTAAAAGCCGACTTTTATACAATCAAGTCACATATAACCTCATCAGTTAGTGGTCACTTACAGTTTTTTTTCAATCCACCACTTATCCACAAGCAACCCCATTTCTTTACCTTGAAAAATATCAGTTGTAGCACTATCTTGTAACCCAACAAACAAATGACCCCTATATGTTGTGTTTGAACTACAATGTATGGGTAGACCAAGATCACAAAGCCGAAACGTAATTTACAAAAATTACACAGAAATACACAAAAACACGGCCTTGTTCAGTTTTGTTAGGGAAATTAAGCAGAATGAACCAACAACTTACTGTTACCAAGCGTAACGGGCGCAAAGAAACGATCGATCTAGAGAAGATCCATCGCGTGATTACATGGGCAGCTGAAGGCTTGCACAATGTTTCTGTATCACAAGTAGAATTGAAAGCTCACATTCAGTTTTACGATGGCATCACCACTACTGACATTCATGAAACTATCATCAAGTCAGCAGCGGATTTAATCTCTGAAGAGACTCCTGATTACCAATATCTAGCAGCACGTCTGTCTGTATTCCACCTACGTAAAAAAGCGTACGGCGAATACGAGCCGCCTGCACTGTATGACCACGTTGCAAAACTGGTTGATATGGGTAAATACGATAGCCACCTTATGGAAGATTACACGAAAGCTGAATTCGAAGAGCTTGACGAGTACATCGACCACAAACGTGACTTAGACTTCTCTTACGCAGCGGTTAAGCAGCTCGAAGGTAAATACTTCGTGCAAAACCGTGTAACGAAAGAAATCTACGAGAGTGCTCAGTTCCTTTACATTTTAGTTGCTGCGTGTCTATTCGCTAAATACCCGAAATCGACTCGTCTTGACTACATCAAACGTTTTTACGACGCATCGTCTACGTTTAAGATTTCTCTACCTACACCGATCATGTCTGGTGTACGTACGCCTACTCGTCAATTCAGTTCTTGTGTACTGATCGAGTGTGGTGACAGCCTTGATTCAATCAACGCGACAGCAAGCTCAATTGTTCGTTACGTATCTCAACGTGCTGGTATTGGTATCAACGCAGGTCGTATCCGTGCGCTTGGTTCTGAAATCCGTAATGGTGAAGCGTTCCACACAGGCTGTATCCCTTTCTACAAATACTTCCAAACAGCAGTAAAATGTTGTTCTCAAGGTGGTGTTCGTGGCGGTGCAGCAACGGTATTCTACCCACTATGGCACGGTGAAGTTCAGTCTCTATTAGTACTGAAAAACAACCGCGGCGTTGAAGAGAACCGAGTTCGTCACATGGATTACGGCGTACAGCTGAACAAGCTTATGTACTCTCGCCTAGTTCAGGGTGGCAACATCAGCCTGTTCTCACCTTCAGACGTACCTGGCCTTTACGATGCGTTCTTCGAAAACCAAGACCGTTTTGAAGAGCTATACGTTAAGTACGAAAACGATCCTTCAGTGAAGCGTGAAACGGTTAAAGCCGTTGAGCTTTTCTCTCTGCTAATGCAAGAGCGTGCTTCTACTGGTCGTATCTACATTCAGAACGTTGACCACTGTAATACACACAGCCCGTTTGATTCTGAAGTAGCACCTGTTCGTCAATCGAACCTATGTCTAGAAATCGCGCTTCCTACTAAGCCACTTTCTAACGTAGAAGATGACGAAGGCGAAATTGCACTATGTACGCTTTCAGCATTCAACCTTGGCGCAATCAATGAACTGGACGACCTAGCAGAGCTTTCTGAGCTGGTTGTTCGTGCTCTAGATGCACTGCTTGATTACCAAGACTACCCGCTTCCAGCTGCATACAAGTCGACAATGAACCGTCGTACTTTAGGTGTAGGTGTAATCAACTACGCATACTACCTAGCGAAGAATGGTGTTAAGTACTCTGATGGCAGCGCGAATGGCCTGACTCACCGTACTTTTGAAGCAATTCAATACCACTTGCTAAAAGCATCTGTTGAACTAGCGAAAGAGCAAGGCCGTTGCCCATCTTTCCACGAGACCAACTACGCGAAAGGCCTACTGCCAATCGATACTTACAAAAAAGATATCGACTTAGTATGTGAAGAGCCACTGCACTACGATTGGGATTCTCTACGTGAAGAGATCATGGAGCACGGTCTGCGTAACTCTACGCTAACAGCGCTTATGCCTTCTGAGACATCGTCTCAAATCTCGAACGCGACTAACGGTATCGAGCCACCACGTGGTTACGTATCAGTGAAAGCATCGAAAGACGGCATCCTTAAGCAAGTGGTTCCAGATTTCCTAAATCTTAAAGAGAACTACGAGCTACTTTGGAACATTGGTTCTAACGACGGTTACCTACACCTAGTGGGTATCATGCAAAAATTCGTTGACCAAGCTATCTCTGCAAACACTAACTATGACCCAAGTGTTTACGACAGCGGTAAAGTACCAATGAAGAAGCTGCTTCAAGACCTACTAACAGCGTACAAGTACGGTGTTAAGACGCTTTACTACCATAACACTCGTGATGGTGCTAAAGACGACCAAGGCGATGCAGTTCAAGTGCCGGAAGAAGATTGTGAAGGCGGCGGTTGTAAGATCTAAACCGCAATAAACATTAAGACCCCAGAGAAGAGTTATCTTCTCGGGGTTTAAAGCATTAACAGGGTCCGTTTTATTACGGGTCTTTAAAGGATTTGAGGCATTTATGGCTTACAGTACTTTTTCTCAGCAAAAAAATGACCAACTAAAAGAACCAATGTTCTTGGGTCAGTCGGTAAACGTTGCACGTTACGACCAACAAAAATTCGAAATCTTCGAAAAGCTTATCGAGAAGCAGCTTTCTTTCTTCTGGCGTCCAGAAGAAGTAGACGTGTCTAGCGACCGTATCGACTACAACAAGCTTCCTGAGCATGAAAAGCACATCTTCATCTCTAACTTGAAGTACCAAACGCTTCTAGATTCAATCCAAGGCCGCAGCCCTAACGTTGCCCTACTTCCATTGGTATCTCTACCAGAAGTTGAAACTTGGATTGAAACTTGGTCTTTCTCTGAAACGATTCACTCTCGTTCTTACACGCACATCATCCGTAACATCGTGAATGATCCAGGCGTAGTATTCGACGACATCGTTGAAAATGAAGAGATTCTGAAGCGTGCTAAAGACATCGCTTTCTACTACGACGACCTAATCAAGCTAACGGCTGACTACCACCGCTACGGTGAAGGCAACCACAGCATCAACGGCGAAGACGTCAAGATTTCACTTCACGATCTGAAGAAGAAACTTTACCTATGTCTAATGTCTGTAAACGCACTAGAAGCGATTCGTTTCTACGTAAGTTTCGCATGTTCATTTGCATTCGCTGAGCGTGAGCTAATGGAAGGTAACGCGAAGATAATCAAGCTAATCGCTCGTGATGAAGCCCTTCACCTTACTGGTACACAGCACATGATCAACTTGCTACGCAATGGTCAAGATGATTTTGAATTCATGCAGATCGCTGAAGAGTGTAAGCAAGAGTGTTTCGACCTATTCAAAGAAGCGGCTGAGCAAGAGAAAGAGTGGGCAGAATACCTATTCAAAGATGGCTCTATGATTGGTCTGAACAAAGACATTCTTTGCCAATACGTTGAGTACATTACCAACATCCGTATGCAGGCTGTTGGCCTAGGTACGGCTTACCCAGCAGCAACGTCGAACCCAATTCCATGGATCAACGCTTGGTTGTCTTCAGATAACGTTCAAGTTGCTCCACAAGAAGCAGAAATCAGTTCTTACCTAGTTGGCCAAATCGACAACGAAGTAAAAGCTGACGACTTTGAAGGATTTGAGCTGTAATGCCAACAATCAAAATCAACAAACTGACTTCAATTGAATCTAACCCTTCAAACACTCTGTTGGAAACAATGGAACAAGCTGGGTTAGAGCCAGAATACAACTGCCGAGATGGTCACTGTGGCGCTTGCCGCTGCACGTTGGATTCTGGTGAGGTCGAGTACGTTGGTTTTGCTATGGCTTACACGCAAGGTAATGAGATATTGCCTTGTATCTGTAAAGCAAAGACTGAGCTATCGCTGAGTAACGTTATTCATAGAAACAAGCAAAAACGCGCATAAGCCAGCTGGCTTTAGGTCACTTTGTTCGAATATCGTCAATAAGAATCAAAAAAGGGTCCGCTTCCTTTAGGAATGCGGACCCTTTTCTATTTATGTCTTTAGGTATCTAAAGCGACTCGTCTATCACTCAACCAAATCTTCCTGTTGGCTTGTGTCATACAAAGCCAAACGTTTATTGCTGAGTCAGGTTAAGAGTCACAGAGCCAATATAACAAGCGCTTCGGCACTCTCCACAGCCGTTACACTTATCTTTGTCCACTGTAGGCAACTCTCCTACTTCGATGTGTATTGCACCAGCTGAACACGCCGTTTGGCATGCTGAACAGTCCATTTGCATGTAATTATTGCAGCTATCCGCAAAGCTCGGCTTGAGGTCGATATAAGGTGTGACCGTTGGATGAAGTGCGCCGGTCGGACACACTTCAGTGCATTTGTTACACATAGAACAACTGTTGTAATCCAAATTCAGCAGCGCACTGCCCTCTAGCATCTCAATAACGCTATTTGGACACGATTGTTCACACAATCCACAACCGTCGCAAAGACGCTCAAACAGCACCTCATCGACCGCTCTTGGCGGTCTTGCATGCAAGCGCTGTGATATCTCTTCATAATTCGCGGCTGCTTTAACCGGTTTAGAAAGTCGAGTTAAGAAACCGCGTCTATTTGAATTTATTTGTTCAGACATTAGTCGATATATAACTTTTTAGTAGCAACGTTTAAATTATATTCAGATATTAAGTACTTAAACCAATCTATTACATCAACCGATAGCTTTTTATAAAAAGATAACTCTGATGCTTTATTTAGTTTTTCTAAATAAACAGAAGACCAAGTTAATAAGTGACCCTCAAGCAATTCACCGGCTGAATTAATATTATTATTTTCTAACAAATACGCATGAGCGAATAACATTAAACCAAATTGATCTTCCGGCTCTCTTAACCCAGTGTCTAATTCAATCTGATTCAATTCTAAAAACTGGCGATACTCAACCGTAGAAGCACCAAACACAACGCGGTCTTTATCTAGGTACACAGAACCCCAAGGCGGAGCTGGCATGTCTCCAACGCCTTCAAACAGGCGGCTGAACTCTGCTGCGAGCGCATCTTCGTCTTCGCTTCTTAATGCCTGCAAGCATTCTTCAGAGAGTACTTCGCTCTCAACCAAAGCTTCGACAATGGTGATTAACTGTTCTTTACTTGTCGCTTGATAAAATAGCGAACCCAACAATTTATGCGTATCGATAATCATTATTATTTATACCGTTATAGGTTTAAAGATAATTATATTAATTAACTCATTTCATTCTTTGATCTATTTTATACATTCAATTCATAAACTTTAAATTCCACACTTATTTGATGCCAATCAATCAATAATTCGAAATAAATACATAAAGAACAAACTACCTATAAAGTGCTAGCTATCAATAGCAAAAGGCATCTTAGAATGACGAATAAGAAAGAATCTGGGGTAATGAATCTTACTCGAAGAGGCTTCATGAAAGCTTCCTCTGCAGTAGGTAGTGCAGCTGCACTTGCGGGCGGTATTGCATTACCTTTCAAATCCAAACCAGTAGCGGCTGCAGTTGCTGAAAATGTGGATGAGAAAATCGTATGGAGTGCATGTACAGTAAACTGTGGCTCTCGCTGCCCACTGCGTATGCATGTACAAAACGGTGAAATCAAATACGTAGAAACAGACAACACAGGCACTGACGAATACGGTCATCACCAAGTTCGTGCGTGTCTACGTGGTCGCTCGATGCGCCGCCGTGTTTATAACCCAGATCGCCTAAAGTACCCAATGAAACGTGTGGGTAAACGTGGTGAAGGTAAGTTTAAGCGTATTAGCTGGGAAGAGGCTTATGATGAAGTCGCTGGCACCATGCAACGCCTTATCAAAGACTACGGTAACGACACTATCTACCTAAACTACGGTACAGGTACGCTGGGCGGCACGGTTACTAAATCTTGGCCACCAGCTCAAACGCTGATTGCTCGTCTAATGAACCTAAGTGGTGGTTACTTAAACCATTACGGTGACTACTCAACAGCGCAAATCACGAAAGGCTTGAGCTACACCTACGGCGGTTGGGCAAACAACAACTCTTTCTCTGATTTAGAGAACACTAAACTTAATATTCAGTTTGGTAACAACCCTGCTGAGACGCGTATGTCTGGTGGCGGCCAGATCCACCACTACGTTGAAAGCAAAAACAAATCAAACGCAAGAACGATCATCATCGACCCTCGCTACACCGATACTGCCGGTGGCCGTGAAGATCAATGGATCCCAATTCGTCCTTCTACAGATGCGGCATTGGTAGCGGGTCTTGCACACGTGATGATCACTGAAGACCTTGTCGACCAACCGTTCCTAGACAAATACTGCGTAGGTTACGATGAGAAGACCCTTCCTGCATCAGCGCCTAAAAACAGCGACTACAAATCTTACATCCTAGGTTTAGGTGAAGATGGCGTAGAGAAGACACCAGAATGGGCTTCTAAGATCACGGGTATTCCAGTTGACACCATCGTTAAGCTTGGCCGTGAAATGGGCACAGCGAAACCATGTGCGATTCACCAAGGTTGGGGCTTACAACGCACTGCGAACGGTGAACTAGCGTGTCGTGCAATCGCGATGCTGTCACTGCTCACTGGCTCTGTGGGCGTATCAGGCGGTTCAACAGGCGCTCGTGAAAGCGACATCAACATTCCATTTGTCCGCTTCCCTACTGTGCCAAACCCAGTTGAAACGTCTATTTCAATGTTCATGTGGACAGACGCGATTTACCGTCACCATGAAATGACCGACATCACTGATGGTGTTCGCGGTGCAGAGCGCCTTAAGAACCCAATCAAGATGATCTGGAACTACGCAGGTAACTGCATCATTAACCAACACTCAGACATCAACAAGACTCACGCGATTCTTCAAGATGAAAGTGCGTGTGAAATGATTGTCGTGGTTGATAACCATATGACGTCTTCAGCGAAGTACGCCGATATCATCCTGCCAGACTTAACAACGTCTGAGCAAGACGACTGGTGTATGGACGGTAAAGCGGCGAACATGCCTTACTTCATCTACGCGCAGAAAGCGATTGAGCCTCAGTTTGAAGCGAAATCTATCTACGAGATGTGTACTCAGCTTGCGAAACGAATGGGCGTAGAAAAAGAGTTCACCGAAGGCCGTACTCAAGAGCAATGGATTGAGCACCTTTACGCAGAAACTCGTAAGAACGATCCAACACTGCCAACCTTCGAAGAGATGAAAGAGCTGGGTATCTACAAACGTAGCTACGACCACCACTACATCGCTTATGAAGATTTCCGTAAAGATCCTGAAGCGAACCCACTGACCACACCAAGTGGCAAGATCGAGATCTACTCAGAGCAACTGGCTGATATCGCGAAGACTTGGAAGCTGAAAGAAGACGAAGTGATTCACCCACTTCCGATTTACGCGGACTCTTTCGAAGGTCATAACGACCCACTAGCAGAGAAGTACCCACTTCAGCTAACCGGTTTCCACTACAAGGCTCGTACTCACTCGACTTACGGCAACGTTGCAGAAATCAAAGCAGCAGCACCGCAAGAGTTGTGGATCAACCCAATCGATGCAAAAGAACGTGGTATTGAAAGCGGCGACATGGTGAGTATTTTCAACGACCGTGGCGAAGTACATATTCCAGCGAAAGTGACACCTAGGATTCTTCCTCGAGTTGTCGCACTAGGCGAAGGTGCATGGTACGCACCAGATGGTCAGAAGATCGACCATGCAGGCTCTATCAACGTGCTGACGACTCAGCGCCCGAGCCCACTTGCTAAGGGTAACCCTCAGCATACAAACCTAGTTCAAATCAAAGCGCTAAAGAAAGCATAAGGTAGGTTGGAATGAAACAATACGGCTTTTACATTGATTCAAGTAAATGCACGGGTTGTAAAACCTGTCAGCTTGCTTGTAAAGATTATAACGATCTAGACATCAAAACGAACTACCGTCGCGTATACGAATATGCCGGTGGTGGCTTCACTCAAGATGGTGATACCTGGGTTCAGAAAGATGTCTTTTCTTACTACCTATCTATCGCTTGTAACCACTGTACTAACCCAGCGTGTGTGAAAGTGTGTCCTTCGGGCGCAATGCACAAACGTGATGAAGACGGTTTGGTTGTGGTTGATGAGAGCGTATGTATTGGTTGTCAGCACTGTAGCAATGCGTGTCCTTACGGCGCACCACAATACAATGCTAAGAAAGGTCATATGACGAAATGCGATGGTTGTTACCAACGTGTTTCTGAAGGCAAACAGCCTATCTGTGTTGAGTCTTGCCCACTTCGTGCATTGGAGTTTGGTGAAATCAATACACTTCGCGAGAAGTACGGCTCTGGTGCGGATGTGGCTCCACTGCCATCTTCAACAGAAACGCTACCAAACATCGTGATTAAGCTGAACAAAAACGCGAAGCCGACTGGCGATACCAGCGGTCACCTAGCAAACCCGAAGGAGGTGTAAGATGATTTTTCATGAGTGGTCTTTAATCTTCTTTACGGTGCTGGCGCAAACTGCGGTTGGTGGTTACTTACTGATTGGCGCACGTGCACTGGTACTTGGTCATGACGAAGAGAAGCTGAACAGCTACAAGGTTCCAATGTTTATCCTATGGGTACTGATGGGTCTTGGCTTCATGTTCTCGACAACGCACCTTGGCTCTCCACTGCGCGCGTTTAACGCTTTTAATCAGCTAGGTTCGGCTTGGTTGTCTAACGAAGTGTTCTTCGGTGCGGCATTCTTCGCTGTCGGTGGCCTGCAATGGTTACTGTCGGTAGTCAAGAAAGGTGGCGTTGCTATCCAGAAAGCACTGATGGTTGGCGCGATGGTACTGGGTGTTATCTTCATGTACGCGATGATCAACGTATACATGATCAACACAGTACCGACGTGGGACAACATCTACACACCACTGAGCTTCATCATGACGATGGTTGTGGGTGGCTTGCTGTTATCTCAGTTCGTGATTGTATTCGCAAACGACAGCCGCTTTACGGTTGACCGTAACATCACCATGTTGGCTGTTATCGCTGTTGCTATCAGCTTGCTTGTGACAGTAGGAAAACTGAACCTAATCGGAGACATCCAAACTTCAGCGGCAAAAGCGTCTGAGTTAGTCGATGGTTTAGGTAGCTATGTGATTCTTCAAGTGGCACTGCTAATGGCAAGCTTGTTGATTTGGATTCTACCTATGCTGAACAAAGCAAAAGTGAACCCAGTTAACCTTGGCTTAGCACTAGTATTGTTCTTGGCTTCAGAGTTAATCGGCCGTGGTTTGTTCTACAGCCTACATATGACAAGCGGTTTGTAATCGAGTTATTACAGACATGAGTTGCGTGTAAACATCGCTGCTTGTTTGGTTATCTAGAAGGCTAGATAAACAAAAGGCCCAACACCTATTTAGATGTTGGGCCTTTTTATTTCGTTTTTTCTAGCGTTTTTAATACAGACTTAGCGAGTTCGCTTACATCGTTAGCTTACATAGCTACTTAATGATAGCCGCTGGAATAAACATGTCTTTTAATCGCTTAACCGAAGAATAAGTACCAAACATCGGTTTGTTATCTAAATGCCTTCTCAGCATATCGGCGGCAACGGTCTTAATCACGTTGCGTTGGTCTTCACGCGAGTACTGACGATAAAACTCAAGTACCTGCCCCCACTCGCCTGCTTCAGTCGACAATGCAACGCTGAATGTGTTGCCTTCCAGCTTACCAGTCACCAAAGCCAATTCAGTTCCGCACTTATCTCTTGTTGCTCCAGCCAGCGCAAAGGTCGCGGCTAATGGATCGCTCTTTTCAAGTTCGCTCTCTTTTGGCTCAGCCATCACCCATGAGTGTCCGAAGCAATCTTCTATCTGCTCATTCAATTGCAGCCACGCTGACAGTGAACCTTTGGTCGACACTTCAGACACAGATAACGTCTTCTTTTTTTCCGCCATGATGTGTCCAATATGGTCAATCATCGGCTCATCAACACTAACGACATTACTCTCTAGCAGCTTGTAAACCATCTGCAGCAGCTTAACGCGAGTTTCTAAGTCTGCCTTAGGACCAAACAGTTTGACCTCAATGAACGGCAGATAAGAGCGATAACCAAGTTCATAACCTTCTGGCAGCTTTAGTTGATCCAAAACATCAGAGATACCGGACTCAGACAAACCAAACGTAAACAGTCGACTGCATTCAGAGGCAACCACTTGAGGGTAGGTACACGACAAGTCAGGAAGAATCTCAAACGTCACCATGCGCTTGAATTCACTTGGTACACCCGGCGTGAAATAGAAAGTCGCATCGTTAATTTTCAGTTTGAAGCCACAAGCCGTCCCCACAGGGTTATCGACAATCTCTGAACTCGCAGGTAACAAAGCTTGTTTAAGGTTGCTGTCTGGCATTGGCATGCCACGTCCAGAGAACATCTCTTCCATACGAGCAAGCCATTCAGGGAACATGACGAGTTTCTGCTCGGAAGCAGCTGCAGCGGCGGCGGCACTCATATCATCGGTTGTCGGGCCTAAACCACCATTAACGATAACCACATCATAGTTAAAGCTCAGCATCAGCAGTTCTTCAACAAGAGCATTCATTTGATCACCCACAGTTGAGCGCTTAGCAAGCGCAAAACCATGCTGATAAAACTCAGCAGACATCCAAGCTGCGTTTGTATCTACAATGTCTCCATGAAGAACTTCTTCACCTGTGCTTAACATTGCGATTTTCGTCATATTTCTATCCCTTGTTGTCATAAAAAGACACTGCATTATTTACAAACTGGTCTATGGTTGAATTTGGAGCAATTCGCCTTTTCACTAATATTAATAATGTTAAACCTAAGGTTTTCTTAGGAAAAGCTATAAATTATTAGTTCCCTAAATCAGGCATTTAATAGATAATTGTGATCCTGATCAATTCCAAACTTTCTCATGGAGACCCTTGTGGCCAAATCACCGTTACTAGCAAAGGTTACTGCCGCATTTTCAATGCTAATGTCAGTTAACTCGGTTGCAAGCCAATACGACTTCGACCAGCCAATCAACCTTTCTTACTCGGATGAATGTGCTCAAGATTACTGTTTTAATGACAACTTGTACACCTACAAGCCTAGTACCAATTACGCACTGAGCGAATCGAGTGATGAGTACGACTTCTCAATCCAACAACCAAAACACATGTTGGTGAGTCAGGAGAAAGATTGGGATTACCTAATGGGTCAAACCTACACCATTCTTGGCTTGAGTGTCGCGACAGTGGGTCTAATGACTCTGCTCCCTGAAAGTATTACTAAGTGGGATGATGACCAACGTGATATCAGCTCATTAGGTAAAAAGTGGAAAGATAACGTTTCTGCTGGTCCAACATGGGACCGTGACGAACACTTCCTAAACTACGTAATGCACCCATATTTCGGTGGTGTTTACTACACCGCAGCTCGACACGCAGGTTACGACGAGTTTGAGTCATTCTTATACTCTTGGACTATGTCGACGTTCTTCTGGGAATACGGCGTAGAAGCGTTTGCAGAAGTACCTTCATGGCAAGATCTCTTCATCACACCTTTCTTCGGTGCGGTTGTCGGTGAAATGATGCTAGAAGCAGAGCAGGATATCATTGCTTCAGGTGGCGAAGTGATGGGCTCTCAAACCATGGGTGATGTGTCGCTATTCTTCCTTAACCCTGTTGGACACATTCACTACTGGGTAAGTGATGCATGGGGTGGTGATGCAGAAGTTAACCTGAATACTAACCCTTGGTGGGATAACCAAGACGCTGCACGTTTTGCTTACGATGCTGGCGCACCATACGACTCTCAGTTTGTTGGTATGAACTTCAAAGTAACGTTCTAATTCGTCTCTAGTACTACTCAATATAAGTTATTGAATATAAGTTGCTGAATCATCAATCACAGTGACAACTCTTCTAAAAAGCGGCTCTCTAGCCGCTTTTTTTGTGCCCTACTCTTCATTCTCTTTTTTTGCATCGAAGCTTAGTTTCAAAAATTGACCTAGGTCAAACATTGTTCGATGTAACCTTCTACACTGAAATTAAAGAACTTTATCGCGTGATATCAAACATTTAATTAGCAAAGAATAATTGAAACCTTGGGGGCTGATATGAACAGTACATTTATCGTAAACTTTATCGGAAAAGCATCACCAGCAACAATCAAACAGCTTGCTGCGGTTACTCACGAAAACGACGGCAAATGGCTCATCAGTAAAGTGAACTTTATTGAAGACCAAGTCGCAGGCGTACTAAAGGTTCAACTTCCAGCCATCAACGAATCGATTGTAAAAGAAGCGTTCAGCGCCAATCCAGATCTCATCGTGCAGTTTGTCGATTCCGATCATACACACAATGTTCAAGACACGGTCCATCACTTGAGACTCGACTCTAACGACCGAGCAGGTATCGTCAACGAAGTGACTCATGTATTGGATAGACAAGGAATCAGTATTCTCGATATGGATTGTCACCGCGTCTTTATCGCTGGTGGCGGCGGTGTTAGCTCAAGTCTATTCACATCAAAAATCGCCGTTAAGCTGCCAATCGAAGTACAGATCGACGACGTAGTTAATGAACTCGAAACGCTCAGTGAAGATACTCGTGTGATGATTGAAAGCTAAATAAACAAAATTAAAGAACAAAAAAGAGCAGCTCATTAGCTGCTCTTTGTATTGCTCTGAACTTGTGATTCAGTTACTTAACTGACCATTGTGATAATGAGCGTTTGAAGTCTTCATAGCCGAATTCATTTAGCTTCTGAACTTCACCACTGCTACGTTCACAGTAGATTGAAGGCATTTTAAGGCCATTGAACCAGTTCAATTTCACCATTGTGTAACCCGCGCTGTCTAACAGATGCAGCTTTTGACCAATCTTAAGTGGCTCATCAAAGCTCGCTTCGCAGAACTGATCGCCCGCAAGACATGAACACGAACCAATCACGTAGTCATGGCTGCCTGTTTCTGATGCTTCCAATACTGATGCGGGCTCATTGTAGATAAGCGTGTCAAGGCGGTGCGCCTCAGTCGCTGAATCCACAATCGCTGTTTTCTTCACGTTCTCAACAATATCGACCACTGTCAAAACTAGGTCGGTTGTTTTAGTGATGATCGCTTCACCCGGCTCAAGATACATCTGCACACCGTGCTTTTCAGAGAAGGCTTTCAGCGCAAGACCGAGTTTTTCGATGTCATAGCCAGGCCATGTGAAGAACACACCTCCGCCCATGCTCACCCAGTCCAACTTATCTAAGTGCTCACCAAACTGTTCTGAGATTGAGTCAAGCAGGCCGATAAACGCATCGACGTCTTTGTTCTCACAGTTCATGTGGAACATCACACCATTAATCTCATCGAAAATTTCTGGTTTGATGTGGTCAGCTTGCACGCCCAAACGCGAGAATTGACGTGCTGGATTCGCCAAGTCTTGCCCTGCGTAGCTCACGCCCGGATTTAAACGTAAACCCAGTGAAGCTTTACCTTCAACAATATGACGGTAAGCAGCAAGTTGGCTTTGAGAGTTGAAGATCATCTTGTCGCAGATGTCAGCAACCTCTCTCACGTCATCTTCACTGTAGCCCACACTGTAAGCATGAGTTTCACCGCCAAAAGTTTCGTGACCTAATTTCACTTCATAAGGGCCAGAACTAGTAGTACCGTCTAGGTACGGTTTGATGATGTCAAACACGCCCCAAGTCGAGAAGCACTTAAGCGCAAGTACCAATTTCACACCTGAAATCTCTTTCAGTTGCTTGGCTTTTTCTAAGTTCGCAATCAACTTGTCTTCGTTGATCATGAAATATGGGGTTTTTAGTTCTTCTTTCTTAAACGTCATTTTTGTAAACACTCAAGCAGCATCTATAGATGGAAAGGTAAATTAACAATTTTGGTGTAATTTATTTTGATTTTGTCCTGTCCGAGCACAGTGAGTTACAAAATCAAAATAAATGATACCAAAGCTTCAAGGCTATCATCATCGAAAAGGGAACAATCCATGTCCCCTTTAATTAGCAATCAAAACAAGAAATCAGTTCTTATTTTTTCAGCTCATGAATCACTGGAAGACCTTGGCCTGCTTCAAGCTCTTGAACATGCCAATCTAGACCAATTTCCGGCATAGTTGCTAGGAACGGATCTGGATTTAGCTGTTCCATGTTGAACACGCCTTTATCAGCCCATTCGCCACGGAAGAACTGAAGTGCAGCGGTAATCGCTGGAACACCAGTTGTGTAAGAGATCGCTTGGTGCTCTACGTCTTCGTAAGCCACTTCGTGGTCTGCGTTATTGTAGATGAATACGCTACGCTCTTTACCATCTTTCTTACCTTGAACCCAAGTACCGATACACGTTAAACCAGTGTAACCCGGAGCTAGAGATGTTGGATCCGGTAGTAGTGCTTTAAGAACATGCAGAGGCTGAACCACAGTACCATCGTGCAGTGTTAGCGGATCTGGGCTAAGAAGACCGATATCACGCATGCAGTTGAAGTAGTTCAAGTATGCATCACCAAAGCCCATCCAAAATTCGATACGCTTAGCTGGGATGAACTCTTTCATTGAACGAACTTCATCATGCGCCATTGAGTAAACTTTGTGAGAACCACAGTTCGGGAATTCAAACTCAAGCATACGAGAGTGACAAGGTACTTGTTTCCACTCTTCATTTTCCCAGTAGAAAGAATCGCCTTGGATCTCAAGCATGTTGGTTTCTGGGTCAAAGTTTGTCGCAAACTTCTTGCCGTGGTCACCAGCATTCACATCCATTACATCAATTGAGTCAATCTCATCGAACAAGTGCTTAACCGCGTATGCAGCAAAGATTGATACCACACCTGGATCGAAACCAGCACCAAGAATACCTGTGATGCCTGCTTCAGCGAACTTCTCACGGTAGCCCCACTGCCAATCGTAAGCTTGTGGTACTTGTTGGCCTTCAGAACATAGGTCAACCGCTACCGATGTATCTAAATAAGAAACTTTAGATTGGTAACATGCTTCCATGATTGCCATGTTTACCCAAGGAGGACCAGCGTTGATCACTAGATCCGGCTGAACTTCTTTAATCAAAGCAACAAGCGCATCAACATCATCAGCGTCTACTGAACGTGCTTCTAGTTTCTTAGTTGAATCTTTAAGGTTGTTTTTGCCCTTGATAGATTCGATGATTTTTTCACACTTCGCGATTGTGCGAGAAGCGATTGTGATATCACCCAGTACTTCGTTATTTTGTGCTGCTTTGTGTGCAACAACCCAACCAACGCCGCCTGCACCAATTTGTAGAATAGCCATAGTATTAATTACCCTTGTTGTTCTGCTAGCTCAGTGGCTAGAGTTTGAATTTTGTTAATTAGAGATTTGAAATCTGATGTCTTTAGGCACGGATTCAAGATAGTGAATTTAAGCGCACTCTTACCATCCACGACCGTTTCACCGAGTACTGCAACACCACGAGTCAGCGCTTCCAGTCTTAGCGTTTGATTCAATTTGTCTAAATCTAGCTCGCCGTTTGCTGACGGCTTAGATCGGAACAGCACTGTTGATAGTGACGGCTCTGCGAGTAGCTCTAAGTCAGCTTGGTTTTGAATCAGGTCTGCCACTTCTAGCGTTTGCTCAAGAAGATGGTCGTACATATCACCCAACTGCTTTGGTCCAACGCTTTGCATCGTCATGAAGACTTTCAATGCATCGAAACGCTTGGTGGTCGCAATAGACTTATCGACTAGATTTGGCAGTTCATCGTGTTCGCGGTTTAGGTAATCTGCGTGATGTAGAAGGTACTTAAAGTTCGCTTTGTCTTTCAACAATACCGCGCCGCAGCTGATTGTTTGATAGAACAATTTGTGGAAATCGACACTCACAGAGTCCGCTTTTTCGATGCCTTGTAAGCGAGCCTTGTGGCTACTCAAGATAAGCGCGCCACCGTAAGCACTGTCGACATGGAACCAAAGGCCTTGTTGGCTTGCGAGGTCTGCAATCGCATCAAGGTCGTCGATAGCACCGTGATCGGTTGTACCCGCCGTACCGACAACAGCAAAAGGAATCAACCCTTGTGCTTTAAGCGCTTTCACTTCTGCATCTAACAAATCAGGCTTGATAGTGCCGTTTGCATTGGTGTCAACACAGCACACTGCCGCTTCGCCTAGCCCTAGTAGAGAGGCTGACTTTTGAACCGTGAAGTGAGATTTCTTTGAACATAAGATACGCAGCTTGCTCGCGTATTCTGGTAAGCCAAGCTTTTGGATTGAGTGACCATTGTGCTTATCCGCAACCCAGTCTCTCGCAAGCAATAAACCCATTAGGTTACTTTGCGTGCCACCGCTAGTGAAAACACCGTCAGCTTGTGCGCCAAGTTGGTATTTGTCACACATCCAATCCACGACGCGCTGCTCAACATAAGTCGCAGCCGATGCTTGGTCCCATGAATCCATTGATTGATTCAATGCCGCGATAATCGATTCCGCTGCTACCGAAGCCATAAGAGGAGGAGTGTGAAGGTGTGCAATGCAATCTGGGTGTTGCACGAAGATGGAGTTTGCAGCGACAAGGTCTGCAGTACTATCTACAACATCAACCAAAGCGTGTTGATTGTTATCAAGGTCGACAGCATTGATAGCTGCTTCTAGCACTTTTGGATCTAAACCCGAATAAGGGGTTTCAACCTGTTCAAAAACCGCTTTCATCGCTTGAGTGGTTTGGTTCATCACGTTAGCAAATTCGTCGCTACCGCCTAAACCTGTATGGATGAAATGCTTGTTCCATTCTTGGTTTGCTTGTTCGCTTGAAGCTGGGTCTTGTTGTAAGCCACCACCAGCTGCGATGATCGCTTCTTCCATTACGCGGAGTACAAAGTCAATCTGCTCAAAAGAGATAATCATTGGCGGAAGGAAACGAATTACCGAGCCATCACGACCACCCTTTTCAACCATCAAGCCACGCTCTAACGCTGCTCGTTGAATCGCTAGGGTTAGTTCGCCGTCTGATTGTGGTTCGCCAAACTTGTTAAGCTCACCATTTGGTTGTTTGATCTCAGCACCGAGCATCAGGCCTTTACCACGAACTTCAGCAATACAGCTAACGCGTGATTGAATCTTCTCAAGCCCGTGACGTAAATATTGGCCTGCGATGTTCGCGTGCTCAACTAAGCCATCTCGTTCGATGATCTCCAACGCCTTAGCGCCAGAGACCATTGCTAATTGGTTACCACGGAATGTACCGGTGTGCTCACCCGCTTTCCATGTATCAATGCTCTTATCGAACACAAGCAGCGACATAGGCAGTCCGCCACCAATCGCTTTAGATAAACATAAGATATCTGGATTAACACCAGACTCTTCAAACGCAAATCGATGGCCAGTTTTGCCCACACCACACTGAATCTCATCAAAAATCAGTAGGATGCCGTGCTCATCACAGATGCGACGTAGGCCTTGTAACCAAGATGCTGGAGCAGGAATCACACCGCCCTCACCTTGCACAGGCTCAACGATCATCGCCGCCGGTTTCATGATGCCAGACTCGTCATCATTCAACATACGTTCGATGTAACGAATGCTCGCGTTAGCACCCGCTTCACCACCAATACCAAACGGGCAGCGTAGGTTGTATGGGAAAGGCATGAAGTGCACATCAGACATCAAGCCGCTACGACGCTCTTTAGTGCCGAGGTTACCCATCATACCCATGGTGCCGTTCGTCATACCATGGTAAGCACCACGGAAAGCAAACATGGTGTTGCGACCTGTGGTTTGCTTGGCGAGCTTGATCGCCGCTTCCACAGCGTCAGCGCCAGATGGGCCACAGAATTGAAGAACCGAGTTATTTGAAAAGTCTTGAGGAAGAAAAGCTTTAACTCGCTTGATAAACGTCTCTTTTGCTTGAGTCGTGATATCAAGTGTTTGGTATGGCAAACCAGAATCGAGTTGGTCTTTAAGTGCTTGGTTAATCTCAGGGTGGTTGTAACCCAGAGAAAGTGTACCTGCACCGGCTAAGCAATCGAGAAAGAGTTGGCCACGAGTATCTTCAACTAAAGCGCCACATGCTCGTTTAATAGCAATAGGCAGGCGTCTTGGGTAAGAGCGAACATCCGACTCATGCTGTTCTTGCTCTAGCAAAATAGCGTCAGGTGTTAGGTCGTACGTTCCCTCTAAGATAGGAACCATAGTTGAAAATGAATTTGCGATAGTATTGATATCGACTTCAAAGGCGGTAGTCATAAAAGTCCCCTTGAATGTGTTCATACTCACCTCCATCAGACGCAATTACCCACCAACTCTCGTTAAATTTGGAGAGAGTTCATAGTGAAGTACACGTATTGTCTAGAAATGAGATATAGCTGTACGCTCGCATAAGTCAAATGACGAATACGAAATTAAGCCGTCTTAAGACAGCGATAAATTGTTAGCGTGAGCTCAAGGTTCAGTAATGCTACTGTTTTGAAGAATTGGACATTTTTGCAGGATCGGGCAGCTATGAGGAGCTGGTCCCTTTGGAAATGCAGAGCTGATTAGCAATGTTGTAATTAGTGTGTTCAATGTTGGGTTTCCCATTAACATGACGAACTGCGCCATAAGTATCCCGTCTATCAGCTAAAGGACTAGCCAATACCTACCCTACGTAATGTCCCAATCAGCAAGAATGGTCACTACGCGTATCCCCCAGAAGCAATCGTTGCTCTTCTTGAACATTTTCATTCCGAGATTGCGCAGGAAAGTAACATAAAGTGAAATGAACGATCAATAGTTTTTAGTAATAGCTTGATAAATAGCAGCGGTGGCTAAGCAATTGCTGTAAATATCGTCACACTATCGTTTGGGAAAGAGCTCCCCGGTTCGCTCGTTCCTCACGCCCGAGGATGACGACGTGGATTTATAAACGTTACTAGAGAGACTTTGAGGTCATACCGTCATTCCCTAGCACGAGGAACGAGTTCATAGGGAATCTCGCTTTTAAAAACTAACTTGATTGCAAAATTTGAAACAGAGATAGAAATGAATGTTGAGTGCGGGTTCGAACAAGAAGAGTTCTTAAACGTAAAAGCTAAGCGTCAGAAACCAAAAAGCCCGAACATTTCTGTTCGGGCTTCTTAATTTGGAGCGATACATCGGGTTCGAACCGATGACCTCAACCTTGGCAAGGTTGCGCTCTACCAACTGAGCTAGTATCGCATTTGCTTTATCGAGATAAAGACTTTAATAGATGGTGCCCCGGGCCGGACTTGAACCGGCACAGCGCGAACGCCGAGGGATTTTAAATCCCTTGTGTCTACCAATTCCACCACCAGGGCACGCAATTCTTTATTGCGATGCCGATTACTGAAAAGTAAAACACCATCTTATGTTGACGCCAATCAACATACAAAATTTGGAGCGACACACGAGGTTCGAACTCGTGACCTCAACCTTGGCAAGGTTGCGCTCTACCAGCTGAGCTAGTGTCGCATATCATTATTCTTCTCTTAAACAAGAGAGAGAATGGAGGCGCCTCCCGGAGTCGAACCGAGGTCCACGGATTTGCAATCCGCTGCATAGCCACTCTGCCAAGGCGCCTTAGTAACTCCAATCGAATCGCTCATTGCCATCCTCTTGGGTACGGAATGCATTCTACGGATTCAGACGATTGAGTCAATATTATTTTTGTATTTTTAATTCGTTTGAATAGATTTCATACGAAACAGGCCAAATAGCTGACTTTATGTTCAAAACACACTGTGAGCGGGTTATTCAAAGGAGATCTATATCACATTAGATATCCACTATTGATAACTTAACCTTAGGTTAAAGATCAAAAAAGCGAGCCTCAGCTCGCTTCTTCATCAATGATGTTTTTCGTCTAACAAATCGTCTTTGGCAGCCATCAAGTATTGTGCCATTGACCAATAAGTAAGAACGGTGGCGACATACAGTGCAATGTAACCTACCCACACCATCCAGTCGTCGTATCTCCAGATAAGTACCCAAAGAGCGAACATCTGAGAAACCGTTTTGACTTTACCAACCCAAGATACCGCAACACTTGCGCGTTTACCGATTTCAGCCATCCATTCACGAAGCGCTGAAATGATGATCTCACGAGCAATCATGGTCACGGCTGGAATAGTTATCCAAATAGAGTGGTAATGCTCTGTAATCAGGATAAGAGCCGTAGCGACCAACACTTTGTCAGCCACAGGGTCAATGAAGGCACCGAAGCGAGACGTTTGCCCTAACTTACGAGCTAGCATGCCATCTAGCCAATCAGTGAAACCGGCTACCCAAAACACCATCGCAGCAGCGAAAGGAGCCCATTGATAAGGTAGATAGAAAACGACAACGAATACTGGGATCAAAAATAGTCTCAGTAAGGACAAAATGTTAGGTATATTCAAACGCATATTATTGGGCTCTTATTAATTGCGCTTTAATGGTGCGGGATTTTTACTATTGTTTCAATGCTTGATAAATGTTTTCTGCCAAAGAATGACTAATGCCCGGCACTTTGGCTATTTCTTCGACAGTTGCACGCTTAAGTTCTTGTAAGCCACCCATATATTTCAGCAAAGCTTGACGACGTTTAGGTCCTACCCCTTCAATTCCTTCCAAAGCACTGGTTCTGCGCGTTTTACCACGTTTCGCCCTGTGCCCTGCAATCGCATGATTATGGCTCTCATCACGAATGTGCTGGATAAGATGCAGCGCTGGTGCATCGCTAGGTAAATTAAACTCTTCACCTTCAAGGGTTACCAAAGTTTCTAAACCCGGTTTACGCGTCACGCCTTTCGCAATACCCATCATTCTTGGTCTAAACGGCCAATCACCCCAATATTGAGAAATGATCTCATGAGCGCGGTTTAGCTGACCTTTACCACCATCGATAAAGATGATGTCTGGGATCTTGTCGACATCGAGCTGCTTCGAATAACGTCTCTCAAGCGCCTGAGCCATCGCTGCGTAATCATCGCCACCTGTAATGCCGGTGATGTTGTAACGACGGTACTCTGGTTTAACCGGGCCTTCTTGATTGAACACCACACACGACGCAATCGTGCTTTCACCCATGGTATGACTGATATCAAAACATTCCATGCGCTTGATAGCATCCATCGACAGCACTTCTTGGAGCTCTTTGAAGCGCTGATTAATCGTCATCTTGTGATTAATCTTGGTGGTAATAGCCGTCAATGCATTGGTATTAGACAATTTAAGGTAACGACCTCGAGTACCTGAAGGGTTGGTATTGAAGTGAATCTTACGACCCGCTACTTCACACAAGGCTTCTTGAATCGGTGTGACATCTTCCATCAAATCGGCATTGAGAATCAAACGGGTTGGGATGGTTCTCGCTTCACTATGCGCAAGATAGTATTGGCTTAAAAAGCTCGAAAAGACCTCTTCTCGCACCGTATTGTTGGGAATTTTAGGGAAATGGCTTCTACTGCCTAAAACCTTGCCTTGGCGAATCATCAAGATATGAATACACGCTACGCCATTCTCTTGAGCAAATCCCAACACGTCCATATCTTCCATTGAATCGTCAGATACGTATTGTTGTTCTTGCACACGTCGAATCGCTTGGATTTGATCACGGAAAGCGGCAGCTTGTTCAAAACGAAGCTCACGGCTTGCCTTGTCCATTTTGTCGATGAGCGTCTCAAGGACTAATTTGTCTTTCCCTTGCAGGAACAGACGAACGTAGTCGATAAGTTCACTGTACTCTTCATCAGAGATGATTGAGCTAACACATGGCGCAGCACAACGACCAATCTGATACATCAAACACGGGCGCGTTCTATTGGCATAAACCGTATCTTCACACTGGCGGGCAGGGAAAATCTTTTGGATTAGGTGTAGCGTCTCACGCACAGCGCCGGAATCAGGGTAAGGACCAAAGTATTCGCCCTTTTTCTTCTTAGCACCACGGTGCATCGACAAACGAGGATGCTTGTGACCGCTAATAAAAATATAAGGGTACGACTTATCATCACGCAAAAGTACGTTGTATTTAGGCAAGTACTGCTTGATGTAGTTGTGCTCAAGAATGAGCGCTTCTGTTTCCGTGTGCGTTACAGTGACATCGATCTTGTCAATATTACTAACTAGAGCGCGTGTTTTTTCACTGTCGACTTTTTTACGGAAATAACTGGAAAGGCGTTTTTTGAGGTTCTTAGCTTTACCGACGTAAATAACGGCAGCCTCGGCGTTATACATTCGATAAACGCCGGGCTGCTCTGTTACTGTCTTGAGGAATGAGACTGAGTCAAACAAGTTGGTCACTATACGATCTCAGTGTTAAAGGGTCTCAGTGTCTAACATTCCATGTCTAATCGCTAAATGCGTCAGCTCTACATCGCCACTGATATCCAGCTTACTGAACAAGCGGTAGCGGTAACTGTTGACTGTTTTAGGACTTAGATTGAGTTGTTCTGAAATATCCGTCACTTTCTGACCTTTGGTAATCATCATCATGATTTGAAGTTCACGTTCAGATAAGTCTGCGAATGGATTTTCAGACGCAGGCGAGAATTGGCTCAAAGCCATCTGCTGCGCAATTTCTGGTGAAATGTATCGTTGGCCACTATTAACCACTCGAATTGCATTTACCATTTCATCCGGACCAGCCCCTTTAGTAAGGTAACCAGCAGCTCCAGCTTGCATCACTTTAGTTGGAAACGGATTTTCCGTATGAACAGTTAAAACGATGATTTTAACATCAGGGTTGAAACGCAAGATCTTCTTGGTTGCTTCTAAGCCACCAATACCAGGCATATTCATATCCATCAAAATAACGTCAGTATTGTTAGTACGACACCATTTTGCAGCATCTTCACCGCTTTCAGCTTCCCCTGCTACGTTCATTCCACGGACGTCTTCAATAATACGTCGTATCCCTGTGCGAACCAGCTCGTGATCATCTACAAGGAAAACATTTATCAAACTTGTATCTCCACACTATTAATTGGCTCTGCAACCACTGTGTCATTTCATCTGTTTGAAACAATTGAACAAAGGAACAGTGGATCGCAGCATTGAGTACATCTTAACTTAATTACTAAAAAAAAGCTCTGTTGAATATGTGCTGAAACACGAACTTTAGCAAGTACTTATTAACAAATAAGCTAACTAAAACAACAAGCTTTTTCTAAAAATCAAACAGTTAAAACAACACCCAATAAAATTACATAAGATAAAGATATTTTCAATACCATTGAATAACCATTCGCGACAATTTCACTTATTTGCTTATAGAGTCCCGTTATTTGCCTCTACTAACTAGAATTTAGTTAGTATTTTTACTGCCTTTTGTGCGCAGAAGGTCGCTAGATGGTAGTATTCGATTCCCCAATTCAATAGGTTACTACATTGGATATTCAGCAAGGCTTTGTACTCACAAGACAAGCAAGAGATTTTTCAGGGCGCACACAAATCGACTTGTGGTTAAGCACCCCTCAAGGCCCTACTCTGCTGACGATTCAAAATGAAAAACCGGTATTTTTTGTCGCTCAATCTGACGTTGAGGCATGTCAGGCAATCGCAGCGAAAGAGTCGATCGATTGCCAATTTAAGCCTCTAGAATTAGCCACATTCGAGCAAACACCTCTCGCCGCGTGTTACACCTCACTGTCGAGAAGCAGCTTTGGTTTAGCGCAAGCCTTTCACAACGAAGAAATCCAAACCTTTGAAAGCGATATTCGACTCGCCGATCGATTCTTGATGGAACGTTTTATCAAGGGAAGTATTGAGTTCACCGGATCTGCTGTGCAAAAAAATCAGCATCGTCGAGTCTCAAACGCAAAATGCCGAGCAGGTGATTACTTACCCAGTCTATCTGTGGTCTCGCTTGATATTGAGTGTTCGGAAAAAGGCGTGCTTTATTCAATTGGCCTAGACAGCCCGATGGACAGCCGAGTAATCATGGTCGGCGAAGCACAACAAGCTGAAACCAATATCCAATGGGTTGCCAACGAGAAAGCGCTACTTGAAGCCATGATAGCTTGGTTCTCTGAATTTGATCCTGACATCATCATTGGCTGGAATGTTATCGACTTCGATTTTAGGCTGCTGCACAAACGTTCAGAATGGAACGAAGTGAAGCTCAACATCGGCAGAGACAACCAACCGAGCTTTTTCCGCAGTTCTGCTCAAAATCAGCAAGGTTTTATCACGATTCCGGGGCGCGTTGTCTTGGATGGTATTGATATGCTCAAGACAGCGACCTACCACTTCCGTTCTTGGTCTCTTGAGTCGGTATCGCAAGAGCTGCTTGGGGAAGGCAAAGACATCCATAACGTTCATGACCGTATGGATGAGATAAACCGAATGTTTAAGTTCGATAAACCCTCACTCGCTAAGTACAACCTTCAAGACTGCGTACTGGTAAACAGCATCTTCGAGCACACTCACCTACTCGACTTCGCGATTGAGCGCTCTCGATTAACCGGTGTTGAGCTGGATCGCGTTGGTGGCTCTGTTGCGGCCTTTACTAACTTATATCTGCCTCAAATCCACAGAGCGGGTTATGTCGCACCGAACTTAGAGCCAGAGAATTGGATTGCGAGCCCCGGCGGTTATGTGATGGATTCAATTCCCAATCTGTACGACTCGGTTTTGGTACTCGATTTTAAGAGCCTGTATCCATCGATCATTCGCTCGTTTCTGATTGACCCTATGGGACTAATTGAAGGGTTGAAGCTTGAACTAGGCCCAGCAGAAAACCAAGCCGTTGATGGCTTTCGAGGTGGGCAATTCCACCGCTCTAAACACTTCTTGCCCGAGATGATCGAAAACCTTTGGGCTGCACGTGATGTGGCGAAGAAGAAGAACGAGAAAGCGTTCTCTCAGGCGATTAAGATCATCATGAACTCATTCTATGGTGTGTTAGGTTCGTCTGGTTGTCGTTTCTTCGATACCCGGTTAGCGTCTTCAATTACCATGCGTGGACATGAGATCATGAAGCAAACCAAGGTTCTGATCGAAGACAAAGGCTATCAAGTGATTTACGGCGATACCGATTCAACCTTCGTGTCTCTGAACGGCAGTTATGATCAGCAAAAAGCAGACGAGATCGGGAACACACTGGTCGCTTACATCAACGATTGGTGGACGAATCACTTAAAAGAGACCCACAACCTAACCTCAATACTCGAATTGGAATACGAGACTCACTATCGCAAGTTTCTAATGCCGACCATTAGAGGTTCAGAAACCGGCTCGAAGAAACGTTATGCCGGATTAATCACTCAAGGCGATAAAGAAAAGATCATATTTAAAGGGCTTGAGAGTGCACGCACCGATTGGACACCTCTCGCACAGCAATTCCAACAAACCTTGTATGAGATGGTGTTTCACGATCAAGATCCAACCGACTACGTCAGACAGTTTGTTGATGAAACCTCTGCTGGCAAACATGATGATTTATTGGTGTATCAAAAGCGCTTACGCCGCAAATTACATGAATACCAAAAGAACATTCCGCCGCAGGTTCGCGCAGCTCGTATGGCCGATGAGATCAATGCTCAGTTAGGGCGCCCTCTTCAATACCAAAATAAAGGACGCATTGAGTATTTGATTACTCTGAGTGGCCCTGAGCCCAAGGAGTATTTAAAGAGTGGTATCGATTATCAGCACTATATCGACAAGCAGATTAAACCGGTCGCAGAGGCAATACTGCCCTTCATCGGTTTAGACTTTGAAAGAGTTAGTGGGCAGCAGTTGGGTTTGTTCTAGCACTATATTCAATATGCTCTTAAAACGAAAAAAGCAGAGATATGTTCTTCAGCACACTCTGCTTTTTAGTATCAATGGATCGGTTATAAATCTCTATCCGATTCTGAACTCGGTTTTCTGATACTGCTTAATCAACCACTCACCAAAGCCATCAAGAATACCGATCACCGAACGTTTAGGGATTGGTCGACCAGAAAGTAAAATGCCCAACCTTTGGATTTCGACTTCTCGATCTGGGTGATACTTCAAGAACTGTTGGCCACATTCAACAGGATCATCGTACCAATATTTATCGCGGTACATCACCAGTGAGTAACTCGCCCGTAGAAGCTTCTTGGCAATAATCACCTGCGCAGCGACTTGTTGTTCTGGCGTTGTCGCTCGTGCGATCTTGTTGCGATACACCGCCAACCAGTTTTCCGCATCCATATTCCAGTGCTTAGCGATTTCCCAACTTGTTTCAAAATCACCATAGCAGTCTGATAAGTCTTCACCATGCACACACACGGCTAAATGCTTGAGCATAAAACCCCAAGTGAAGATATTGTCGAAATCGACTATCTCACTCACTAAGGTAGTTTTTATCGCCACTTGAGTTACCTGCGGGAAGCTCTTTTGGAAACGCCATTTGATGGTGTTCAACAAAGTGGTTCGTTGGTCAGGAAACGGTCGATGGGTCACCACAACCACATCTAGATTGGAGCGACCGAAGACGGCTTGCTTACGAGCCACACTGCCATAAATATAAATACTGTGCAGATTAGATCCTAACCCACCTTTTAGAAAGGTAATCAGATCGTTAACCACAGGTTGAAATTCAGGTTGAAAAGGCTGTGTTGGGTCAATAACGGGTAGCTGCATAGGTCGTTTCGGTAAATAAAATAATGATTTAACTATAACTCTATGATCGCCTAGGTGACTTTATGATTCAAGCTATTCCTATTTATAGCATCTCCGAGATATAATCAGCGGATAGACCCACTAAGGACAAACACAAAATGCCTAGAGCAAGTGAAATTAAAAAAGGTTTTGCTATCACAGTAGAAAGCAAAACAGTGATCGTTAAAGATATCGAAGTAACAACACCAGGCGGCCGTGGCGGCCAAAAGATTTACCGCTTCCGTGGTAACGATGTAGCAACTGGCGTTAAAACTGAAGTTCGCCACAAGGCTGACGAAATTGTTGAAACTATTGACGTAACTAAGCGTGCAGTAATGTTCTCTTACGTTGATGGCAACGAGTACATCTTCATGGACAACGAAGATTACACACAATTCATCTTCAACGGTGAGACTATCGAAGACGAACTACTGTTCATCAACGAAGAAACTCAAGGCATGTACGCGATCCTTATCGACGGCAACGCTGCAACGCTTGAGCTACCAACATCTGTTGAACTAGTTATCGAAGAGACTGATCCTTCAATCAAAGGTGCATCAGCGTCTGCTCGTACTAAGCCTGCTCGTCTTTCTACAGGTCTTACTATTCAAGTACCTGAATACATCGCGACTGGCGACAAAGTAGTAGTAAACACTGCTGAACGTAAATACATGAACCGCGCAAGCTAAGATACTTATTATGACCGAAGCTAACGACCTAATGTCTTATGACGACGCAATTGACACTGCATACGACATCTTCCTAGAGATGGCACCTGACAACCTAGAGCCTGCAGACGTGATTCTTTTCACTGCTCAGTTTGAAGATCGTGGCGCAGCAGAGCTTGTTGAAACTGGCGATGATTGGGTTGAACATGTTGGCTTTGAAGTCGACAAAGAGATCTACGCTGAAGTGCGCATTGGTCTTGTGAATGAAGCTGATGACGTTCTAGACGACGTATTTGCTCGCATGTTAATCAGCCGTGATCCAGAACATAAGTTCTGTCACATGCTGTGGAAACGCGACTAATACCGCTGTTGACGCTCATCTGCATGAGTAAACAAGTATTCATGTAAGCGAGTTAAAAGTTAGCCGAGCCCATTGCTCGGCTATTTTTATCACGCTATTTTCCATCGTGATTCATCACTTTCATCATCAACGTTAGATTCACTGATTATGACCAAAGCAAAAACAGACACACAATCAAAAGGCTATGCCTGCATTGGCCTAGTTAACCCAAAGACGCCAGAAAACGTAGGCTCAGTGATGCGAGCAGCTGGCTGCTACGGCGCCAACTCTGTGTTTTACACTGGCACACGCTACGACCATGCGCGAAAATTCCATACCGATACCAAAGAAAAGCACTTAGCCCTGCCTTTGATTGGTGTTGAAGAGCTGAAAGATATTATTCCAGTAGGCTGCGTGCCGGTTGCTGTTGATCTGATTGAAGGTGCTAAGCCTCTACCTGATTACAAGCACCCACCACGCGCGTTTTACATTTTTGGCCCAGAAGATGGCACGCTAAAGAAAGAGATCACAGATTTCTGTCGTGAGACGATTTACGTTCCGACCAACGGCTGCATGAACCTAGCAGCATCAGTGAATGTAGTGCTTTACGACCGATTAGCGAAAGGCGATAACTTCTCGAATCATAAGTAAATAGAACGAGATGCGAAAAGATTTATAGATACGTGTAAACGAGATAAGAGATGCGAAGAGCATGCTTACTGCCGATTATGGCAGTATGTTTTCGATACTCGATTACTCGCATCCCGAATCTTTTATTTCTTCTAGACGTAAAAAAACCTGCTCAATGAGCAGGTTTTTTAGTATTCAGTGCTTTTAGCTAATGAAGCTTTACGCGCAATAAATTACGTAATTACTGACGTGTTCTTGGCTTAGCTGGTTTAGCCGGACGACCGTTGTTCAGTTTAGGCTTACTTTTGTTAGCCTGAGGTTTGCCTTTGTTTGCAGCTGGAGCGCTACGACCTGAATCAGGTGTTGTAGTACCGCGAGTTGCAGGCTTCTTACGCTTAGTTTGGTTGCTACGGCCTTTTGGTGCGTTTGCACGCTCTTCGTGACGCTTAACAGCGCGACGAATTTTTTGGCTACGAGAACGCTCACGCTTACGAGAAGTGTTTGAAGGATCAAGATCCAACAGTGTCTCTTTCTCAGGCTTAAGCTCAACAAGCTCACGCAAGTAGTTAACTTCTTGAAGATCTAGCTCTTTCCAACCGCCACGAGGCAGTTTCTTATCAAGGTAGATATCACCGTAACGTACACGTTTCAGGCGGCTTACTGTTGTTTCTTGTGATTCCCAAAGACGACGAACTTCACGGTTACGACCTTCGTTAATCGCTACATAGAAAGTATGGTTCATACCTTCACCACCAGCGTAAACCACATCTTCAAAACGAGCCATGCCGTCTTCTAGTTGTACGCCACGAGTAACGTTTTTAACTTTCTGCTCAGTCACTTCACCGAATACACGTACTAGGTACTCACGCTCAACCTGACGGCTTGGGTGCATTAGACGGTTTGCAAGCTCACCATCAGTAGTGAAAAGCAAAAGGCCTGATGTGTTTGCATCAAGACGACCAACTGAAATCCAACGAGAACCACGGATCTTAGGTAGACGATCGAAAACAGTACGGCGGCCTTCAGGGTCGTGACGAGTACAAAGCTCACCTTCAGGTTTGTAGTAAGCAAGTACACGACAAACCACTTCTTCAGAAGCCTTGCCTGAAACAGTATGGCCATCGATACGGATCACTGAGTTCTCGTCTTCAAGACGCTCGCCCAGTTTCGCAACTTGACCGTTAACACTTACACGACCAGATTTGATTAAACCTTCTAGTTCACGACGAGAACCGTGACCAGCTCGCGCTAAAACCTTCTGTAATTTTTCGCTCATTTACTCTTTTCTACCTAATTGTCGTCTTCACAGACGTCGAATGAATTTTTCACGACCAAATCGCGGTCGCGTATTATCGCAAATAACCTGCCAAAAAGCACTTGTTATTTACTGTGGCAGGTTTGCTGTATCGTTACAGACTGTTAATCAGTAAAGCGATTATTCAAACGGCGCAGGATCGCCAGCACCACGACGTAGAACCACGGCATCATCGTCACTGAAGTCAATAACGGTCGTCGGTTGCTCACCTAAGTAACCGCCATTCAAAATCACATCAACCGCATGCTCTAGGCTGTCACGAATTTCTTCTGGATCCGACTCTGTAGTCTCGTTACCCGGAAGAATCAGAGACGTCGACATCAGTGGTTCGCCCATCGCTTCCAACAGGTCGAGTGCAATCTTGTTGTCTGGGACACGAATACCAATCGTTTTACGCTTGGCGTTCATCAAACGCTTTGGCACTTCTTTAGTTGCTTTAAAGATAAACGTGTAAGCACCTGGCGTGTGTGCTTTCAGCAGACGGAAAGCCACGTTATCAACGCGTGCATACAGTGATAACTCAGAAAGATCACGGCATAACAAGGTGAAATTGTGCTTGTCATCGATGCGACGAATTTTACAGATACGTTCAAGTGCTTGTTTGTTTTCAAGCTGACAGCCCAGCGCATAACCGGAATCTGTTGGATAAACCACAACGCCGCCATTGCGAATAATCGCAACCGCTTGAGTAATTAAGCGTGCTTGTGGGTTATCTGGGTGTACATAAAAAAACTGGCTCATTGTTGATCCTCGTTATCGAATCTCTCGACTCTATCATCAGAAGGAGCTGGCTCACCTAAAGACTATTCAGATGGTGAAACCGTTTGAAACTCCCAATCTTTCCATACTTCTTCGACCCCAGAAGGTAGCCAGAGATTGCGTCCAAGTTCCATCCACGGAGATGGGTAATGGAAATCACTGCCTTGGGAGGCTAATAGTTTGTATTGTATAGCATAATCCGCGAGTGTGCGTCTTTCTTGTTGCGCTTGCTGAGGTTGAGCTACTTCCATCGCATCCCCTTTCGCTTCAACAAATGCCGCTAGCAGGCGCTTAACCCACTTGGCTGTAAGTCCATATCGCCCAGGGTGAGCGAGTACGGCTTGTCCACCAGCAGCATGAATAGCCGTGACAGCATCACTCATTGAACACCAAGTTGGCGGCACATAACCTGGGTTATTACGAGTAAGAAACTTTTTAAACACCTGCTGCATAGTTTTCGCATAGCCATTGTCGACTAGCCACTTAGCAAAGTGAGCGCGAGTGATTGGTGCATCACCCGCAATCAATTTAACTTCTTCTAACACCCCTTCACGAGTCGCTTTCTCAAGACGGTGAGCGATCATCTCAGCACGCCCAATACGGTGTTGCTTCTGTTGTTCAATGAGCGCTTTGAGTTCTGGTGACTCAGGATCAACGTTTAACCCAACAATATGGATATCTTTGTTTTGCCAAACAGTCGAAATCTCAATGCCGTTTATCAACTGAATAGGAAGGTTGTTATCCGCAATGTAGCTGCGTGCTTCAGCAAGCCCATCAGTCGTGTCATGATCTGTAATCGCTAGCGCTTCGATGTTAAAGCCAAGCGCTCGGTCAATTAGCTCAGGTGGAGTAAGTCGGCCATCTGAGGCTGTTGTATGACTATGTAGATCAATTCTCATATATTCTTTTTCATTGTTTTCAATTTTTATCGTTATATTTGTGTCAACACACTTGACCCGCAAGCAGAAAACTAGTTAACTAGTACACAAATACGAAGTATCACATTTGATAGGTTCACCATGTTACAAGAATTTAACCAAAACCATAAAGATAAAGTTTTAGAACTTTCTTCAGTAGAAGCAAGTTCAGAGCTTAATTGGTGGCGCACTTGGACAAGTTCTTGGTGGGCTAACGTGTACTTCTAATTAAACAGTTTGTTTATAAAAAAGTTATCACTAAGCCCGCTTTAATAGCGGGCTTTTTAATTTGTCGAACATCTCACATTCAACTGACTAACAAATCATCGAATTGACCATATTCTAGATTGGGTGAAAGGTATCTTTATGCGACTATGTACGGCAGGAAATTTAAAGAATCATAAAGGAGGTCTTGTGAACAAGGCCATTGAAATCAAAAAGCTGGGAACCATTGAGGTCATCAATTCCTCAGTTCCTTACTCGCAAGATCCAACCAGCGTTTTTCATACTTTGTGTGAAAACAAAACTGATAGTCTTTTGTTGGAATCTGCCGAGATTGAATCTAAACAGAACCTGACAAGCCTACTCCTTATCGACTCTGCTGTTCGCATCGTATGTCGCGGACATGAAGTAACCTTTCAAGCATTGACTGAAAACGGTCAAGCGCTTATCGAACATCTCACTCAAAACGTGAAAGCAGAAATTAAATCTGACCTTACTGATAACGTTTTGACGCTGACTTTTATCGAACCAAGCAACGAATTAGACGAAGACTCACGTTTAAGAGAAGCCTCTTCATTCGATGCACTGCGTTTGGTTCAGCACAGCTTTGAGCAAGACGCGGATAACAAACACGCATTATTCATGGCGGGCTTATTCGCTTACGACATCGTGGCAAACTTTGAGCCATTAGGTGATGCTGAAGCAACCAACAATTGTCCTGACTTTGTCTTCTATGTAGCTGAAACACTATTGCGTTTCGATCACCAAGAGAACGAAGGCCTACTTCACGCGAGCTTATTTGCTCAAGATGACAACATCAAAGCGCAATTAACTGACCGTCTAGCCGACATTCAAACTCAGTGTCAGTCCCTGAAAGCCATCACTGAAGTAACGCCGTTAGACAACGTTGAAGCTGTACCTAGCGTTTCAGATGAAGACTTCTGCCAAACGGTTCGTGATTTAAAAGAGTACGTAGTTAAAGGCGATGTATTCCAAGTGGTACCTTCACGCCGCTTCACTCTACCTTGCCCTGCCCCACTGGCGGCTTATAAAGAACTCAAACAAAGCAACCCAAGCCCTTACATGTTCTACATGCAAGACGAGCTGTTTACTCTGTTCGGTGCATCTCCAGAAAGCGCGCTGAAATACGAGACAGAAACCAACCAAATCGAGATCTACCCGATTGCTGGTACTCGTCGTCGTGGTAAGCGCCCTGACGGTCAAATCGATTTCGACCTAGACAGCCGTATCGAGCTTGAACTGCGTACCGACAAGAAAGAAAACGCCGAGCACATGATGCTAGTTGACCTAGCGCGTAACGATGTGGCACGTATTGCCGAAGCTGGCACTCGCCACGTAGCAGACTTACTGAAAGTAGACCGCTACAGCCATGTAATGCACTTGGTTTCTCGTGTTGTTGGTCAGCTCCGTGAAGACTTAGATGCTCTGCACGCTTACCAAGCTTGTATGAACATGGGCACGCTAACGGGCGCACCAAAAATCCGCGCAATGCAGCTTATTCGAGACGTAGAAAAAACGCGTCGTGGTAGCTACGGTGGTGCAGTCGGTTATCTAACTGGTGAAGGGACTCTAGATACTTGTATCGTAATTCGCTCTGCTTACGTTGAAGATGGCGTGGCACAAGTACAAGCAGGCGCTGGGGTCGTATTTGACTCAGACCCACAAGCAGAAGCCGATGAAACTCGCGGCAAGGCACAAGCGGTTATCTCAGCGATTCAAGCAGCTCATACTAAGAACCTAACAAATAAGAAGGAGTCGTAATCATGGCTGATATTGTATTCATCGATAACTTCGACTCGTTCACTTACAACCTTGTAGACCAATTTCGTTCATTAGGTCACAGCGTAAAAATTTACCGTAACAACATTCCTGCAAAAGTAGTTGAAGCGGCGATCAACGAACTAGACAACCCTGTTGCACTGCTTTCACCAGGCCCTGGCGCTCCAGCAGATGCGGGCTGTATGCCAGAGCTGATTCAGCTTCTAAAAGGTAAAGTGCCAATGATTGGTATTTGCTTAGGCCACCAAGCGATTGTTGAAGCCTATGGCGGCACCGTTGCAGGCGCTGGCGAAATCATTCATGGTAAGGTGTCGATGATGGAACACCAAAACCATGCGACTTACCAAGGCTTACCTTCGCCATTGGCTATCGCTCGCTACCACTCTTTAGTGGCAACGCATGTATCTGATAGCCTAACGGTGACCGCTGAAGTAGATGATTTGGTGATGTCTGTGGTTCAAGAACAAGACAAGGTGTGTGGATTCCAATTCCACCCTGAATCAATTATGACGACCTACGGTGCAACGCTTCTAGCAAACGCTATCGAATGGGCTCTTGAGAAACCTCTTCGCCTTGAAAAGACTGGAAAATAGGAAACGATCATGGAACAGATTAATAAACTTTACGAACAGCAGTCTCTTACTCAAGAAGAAAGCCAACAGTTATTTGATGTGATCATCAAGGGTGAACTAGACCCAATCTTGATGGCTTCTGCGCTAACTGCACTGAAAATCAAAGGCGAAACGCCCGATGAAATTGCAGGCGCAGCAAAAGCACTACTTGCGAATGCAAACCCGTTCCCGCGCCCTGATTACGATTTCGCAGACATCGTAGGTACAGGTGGCGACGGTCACAACACCATCAATATCTCGACGACTTCTGCATTTGTTGCCGCAGCGTGTGGCTTAAAAGTCGCGAAGCACGGTAACCGCAGCGTATCGAGCAAATCAGGCTCTTCTGACTTACTGGATTCGTTCGGTATCAACCTAGCGATGACAGCTGAAGACACACGTACGGCTGTTGATGAACTTGGCGTAGCATTCCTATTTGCTCCGCAATATCACGTTGGTGTACGTCACGCGATGCCGGTTCGTCAAACAATGAAAACGCGCACTATCTTCAATATTCTTGGCCCACTGATTAACCCTGCTCGCCCTAACATCGAGCTAATGGGTGTTTACAGCAAAGAGCTGGTACGCCCTATCGCAGAAACCATGCTGCAAATGGGCATGAAGCGCGCGGCGGTTGTTCACGGTAGCGGCCTTGATGAAGTAGCGATTCACGGCGAAACCATGGTTGCTGAAATCAAAGATGGCACAATTCACGAATACACAGTGACACCAGCAGACTTTGGTTTGAACACTCACCCTCTTGAAGCAATCAAGGGCGGCGAGCCAGAAGAGAACAAAGCCATCACAACCGATATCCTGACGGGTAAAGGCACTGATGCTCAAGTTGGCGCAGTGGCAGTCAACGTTGCTCTACTGATGCGTCTGTTTGGTCACGAAGACCTAAAAGCCAACGCACAGCAAGCAATTGACGCGATGAACTCTGGCAAAGCATACGAGCTTGTACAAAAGCTTGCTGCACACGCCTAACGAACGACGAATCGAGACAAAGAACATGACACAGACTACCGATAAACTGTCGACCCACGTTTCAGTCAAAGAAGCTGAAATGGCGGAAGTATTAGCAAAAATCGTTCGTGATAAATACCAATGGGTTGAAGCACGTAAGCAGACTCAACCATTAGACGAGTTTAAAGCGTCACTAACTGCAACAGACCGCAGCTTTTATGACGCTCTGAGCGGAGAACAAACGGTTTTCATCACTGAATGTAAAAAGGCCTCTCCGTCAAAAGGTTTAATCCGTGACGAGTTTGACCTCGACTACATTGCTTCTGTTTACAACAACCACGCAAACGCGATTTCTGTGCTGACAGACGAGAAGTACTTCCAAGGTGACTTTGAGTTTTTACCGAAAGTTCGCAGCATTGCTAAGCAGCCTATCCTGTGTAAAGACTTCATGGTTGATACCTACCAAGTGTATCTAGCTCGTCATTACTCAGCTGATGCTATCTTGTTAATGCTATCGGTATTAGATGACGAAGAGTACAAAGCGCTGGCGGAAGTCGCTCACTCACTCAACATGGGTGTATTGACCGAAGTCAGCAACGAAGAAGAGCTTCACCGTGCAGTCGCTCTAAACGCTAAGGTGATCGGCATTAACAACCGTAATCTTCGTGACCTTTCGACTGATTTGAACCGTACTAAAGAGTTGGCGCCGCTGATTCGCGAACTGGCTCCAAACGCAGTTGTGATTTCAGAGTCTGGCATCTACACACATCAACAAGTTCGTGACCTTTCAACGTTTGCAGATGGCTTCCTAATCGGTAGCTCTCTAATGGCAGAGAAGAACCTCGAGCTTGCGGTACGCAAAGTAACACTGGGTGAAAACAAGGTGTGTGGTTTAACTCACTCTGACGATGCAGCAAAGGCTTATCAAGCTGGTGCGGTATTCGGTGGTCTGATATTCGTTGAAGCATCTAAGCGTCATGTGGATATCGAAGCGGCTCGTTTGACTATGAGCGGCGCACCTTTGAACTACGTGGGTGTGTTCCAAAACCACAGCGTTACTGACGTTGCGAAAACGGTTTCTGAGCTAGGCCTGTTCGCTGTGCAATTGCACGGTGATGAGTCTCAAGCGTTTGTCGATGAGCTAAAACAGTCACTACCTGAAAGCGTTGAGATTTGGAAAGCTTACGGTGTTTCTCCCGATGCTGAGAGCTCGCTACCAGAATTACTGGAAAGCAACGTGACTCGTCACCTGCTAGATACTAAAGTGGGTTCTCAAACCGGTGGCACAGGCCAAGTGTTCGATTGGAACCTAATCAACAACCAAAGCGCAATCATGTTGGCGGGTGGTCTAACCCCAGAAAATGCTAACCAAGCGGCTAAGTTGGGTTGCTTAGGATTAGACCTAAACTCTGGTGTTGAATCTGCTCCAGGCAAAAAAGACGCAGACAAACTGCAACGTGCTTTTGCTGCGATTCGTAATTACTAGTCCAAGCTCGGCGCTAGAAATTAGAAAGCAGAAACTAAAAACATATTTGTGAGCTTTGCCTTTTGCGAAGCTCAAACAAGATTAAATGACTTGGTGTGAATACACATCAGTAGAATTGAAGGAATAACACAATGGCTAAACTCGATGCCTACTTTGGTGAATACGGTGGTCAATACGTACCGCAGATTCTAGTGCCAGCACTAGACCAACTTGAACAAGCATTTATCGATGCACAAGCCGATCCTGAGTTCCGCAGCGAATTCATGACGCTTCTTCAAGAGTACGCTGGTCGTCCAACGGCACTAACGCTAGCACGCAACCTAACAAAAGGTACAAAAACAAAACTGTACCTAAAGCGTGAAGATCTACTTCACGGCGGTGCTCACAAGACAAACCAAGTTCTTGGTCAAGCATTGCTAGCAAAACGTATGGGTAAGCAGGAAATCATCGCTGAAACTGGCGCAGGCCAACACGGTGTGGCAACGGCTCTAGCGTGTGCTCTACTAGGTCTTAAGTGTCGTGTTTACATGGGTGCAAAAGACGTTGAACGTCAAAGCCCGAACGTGTTCCGTATGAAGCTAATGGGCGCAGAGGTTATCCCTGTTCATTCTGGCTCTTCAACGCTAAAAGATGCGTGTAACGAAGCACTACGTGACTGGTCTGCAACTTATGAAGACGCGCATTACCTATTGGGTACTGCAGCGGGTCCTCACCCATTCCCAACGATTGTTCGTGATTTCCAACGCATGATTGGTGAAGAAACGAAGAACCAAATTCTAGCTCGTGAAGGTCGCCTTCCTGATGCGGTTATCGCTTGTGTCGGCGGTGGTTCGAACGCTATCGGTATGTTTGCGGATTTCATTGAAGAAGAAACTGTTCGCCTAATCGGTGTAGAGCCGGCTGGTAAAGGTATTGATACCGACCAACACGGCGCGCCGCTTAAGCACGGTAAAACCGGTATCTTCTTCGGCATGAAAGCGCCACTGATGCAAGATGAGAACGGCCAAGTAGAAGAGTCTTACTCTGTATCTGCGGGTCTAGACTTCCCATCAGTTGGTCCTCAACACGCGCACCTAAATGCTATTGGCCGTGCTGAATACGACAACGTGACCGACGACGAAGCGCTAGAAGCGTTCCAATTGATTGCACGTAAAGAAGGTATTATCGCAGCGCTAGAGTCATCTCATGCTTTGGCTCATGCTGTTAAAATGGCTCACGATGACCCAGAGAAAGAACAGCTATTAGTGGTTAATCTATCTGGTCGTGGTGATAAAGACATCTTCTCTGTACACGACATTCTTAAAGAGAAAGGAGCATTATAATGGATCGCTATCAATCACTCTTCACTCGCTTAGCTGAAAAGAATCAGGGCGCATTTGTACCATTTGTAACGGTTGGCGATCCTAACCCTCAGCAGTCTCTTAAGATCATGGAAACACTCGTTGAAGCGGGTGCTGATGCACTTGAACTTGGTATTCCATTCTCAGATCCGCTTGCAGATGGCCCGACAATCCAAGGTGCAAACATTCGCGCGTTAGATTCAAAAGTAACGCCAGATGTGTGTTTTGATCTTATTGGTCAAATTCGTGCTAAATACCCAGATCTGCCAATCGGCCTACTGATGTACGCAAACTTGGTGTACGCACGTGGTATCGAGAACTTCTACGAGCGTTGTGCGAATGCAGGTATCGATTCAGTATTGATTGCTGATGTACCAACCAACGAGAGTGGCGAGTTTGTTGCTGCAGCTAAGAAGTTTGGTATTCACCCAATCTTTATTGCTCCACCAACAGCAAGTGATGAGACGCTTCAATCGGTTTCTGAGCTAGGTGGTGGTTACACTTACCTACTTTCTCGTGCTGGCGTAACGGGTGCAGAAACCAAAGCAAACATGCCTGTGACAGCCCTACTTGACCGTTTGAACAAGTTTGATGCGCCACCAGCACTGCTTGGTTTCGGTATCTCTACTCCTGAGCAAGTAAAAGAAGCCATCGAAGCTGGCGCTGCTGGTGCTATCTCTGGCTCTGCGGTTGTGAAAATCATTGAAAACAACGTTGAACAACCAGAAGCAATGCTTAAAGCACTTGCTGAGTTTGTTACGCCAATGAAAGCGGCAACGCAAAAATAATAAATAGGCTCCCACTAGTGCGATAATTTGCGCTGTGGGAGTTTTTCTCCGAGAACACGTCCAAACCCTCTCAATTGTTAAATTTCTGATAAAAACAACACCTCATACAAACCTGTAGCACACCTATAATACCCCACCAAAACATCACCACTATTTATAAAAATAATGACAAACCAAAAAGCAAACGTTTGCTTTAGTGTGAAAAATCATCAAATGACATTTGATTACTGCTTTTTGGTGTTCTTTCATCTCTGCTCATATTGATAAATGTAAAAGATACGTGTAAAACTTCTCGCGAAATATTAATCCAATGGTACATCGTACATTGGTGAGTAGTTCTGGGATTTTTATATTTAGTAGCACAGAGGTTATGGAAGTGTTAAAAGAAAAGAGTTTACTAAGCAACATCGGCGTTCAAGTCGTTATTGCAATGATCATCGGTACCCTAGTCGGTGCGATGATGGGTGACAGCGCAACTATGTTCGCTCCACTGGGTGCTATCTTCATCAATTTGATCAAGATGCTGGTTATCCCTCTAGTCGCGGTTGCCCTAATTTCAGGTGCTGCTGGTCTAGGCAACAGCTCATCAGCAGGTAAAGTGGGCGTGACCACTCTAGGTTACTTTGCACTAACGTCTGCACTTGCTGTAGCACTAGCGCTAGTAATGGGTGAAATATTCGAACCAGGTCGTGGTATCGATGTTTCTGGCGTTGAAGGCATGTTCTCTTCTGAATACGCTGCGAAAGGTGAACTTCCAACGTTCTGGGCAACCATCACAGGCATGATCCCGACCAACGTTTTCCAATCACTGAATGAAGCAAACATTCTGCAAATTCTAGTTTTCTGCTTATTCTTCGGTATTGCGATTTCTAAACAAGCGAAAGAGAAACGTGACCCTATCATCAATGGCGTAAACGCGATTGTTGACGCTATGGTTTGGATGATCAACAAGGTTATGATCATTGCACCACTTGGCGTATTCGGCCTAATGGCAGAAGCTGTGGGTACATTCGGCTTTGGCGCACTTATGGTTGTGTTCAAACTGTTCGTTGTCTACATCGCTGCGATTCTGATCTTCGGCTTTGTTGCTTACCCGCTAATGATTCAAATCTTCACTAAGACTTCTGCTAAGAAGTTCCTAGTGGCAATGAAGAAGCCTCAAGCGGTTGCACTATCAACAGCCTCTTCAATGGCGACACTGCCAGTAACAATGGAAACGGTAGAGAAAGAACTTGGCGTTCGTAACTCTACGGCTTCATTCGTTCTGCCACTTGGTGCGACGATCAACATGTCTGGTAACGCAATTTACTACGGCCTAGTTGCTATCTTCTTCGCACAGCTGTTCAACATCGACCTGTCTATGGGCGCTTACATTGCTATCATCGTAACGTCGACTCTAGGCGCAGTTGGTCAAGCAGGTGTTCCAGGTCCTTCTTTCCTAGTGGTTGCGGTTCTTCTAGCAGCTGGTATCCCTATTGAAGGTCTACCTCTGTTGTTCGCTCTAGACCGTATCTTCGACATGATCCGTACTGCTCTAAACATCACTGGTGATGCAGCATGTGCAGTCATCGTTGATTCTCTAATCGAAGACGAAGCGAAAGAAGCTGAGCTACAAAAACAGCAAGCGTAATATTAGGTTCATCGCGGATTAG
>NZ_JBFRJM010000051.1:0-22982 GCF_041468865.1 Vibrio sp. 10N.286.52.C3
ATATCAGTTGACCACTACAAACCTCCTTCATCAGCTCTTTCGAACTTTACGCCCCCGTCTTTAGTCCAACTAACTCGGTAACTAGAGGTATTTCTAACGAATCTAGCCTCAATTAGAGTGCGGTCTGTAGTGACTCCATCTACAAAAGACTGTACATCAGCTCCAACACTAGGCAAGTCATCTAGTTCTTGGCTCCTTCCAAGAGACAACCTTAGTGACTCAATAAAAGTTGACTTTCCTGTACCGCGCCCGCCGATTATAGAGTTAAACAAAGGGTGTAATTGAAATTTTGGGATGTTAGTCGGATTCATTCCACAATGCTTCATACCGCCGATTTCTAATGATTCGATATAAGATCTTGGAAGGTTGTTTGGATTCTCAGCTTGATTCAGTATACAAAATTGGTGATCTTTCAAGGCAAAGTTGAGAGCTTCAATAGAAGGTGTTCCCATCTTAATCCAACTATAGCTACCACCAATGGCAGCCAGCGTATGAGCATCGGAACCCATAACGGTTGCTAGGTGGCTTGCATCTCTTTTTAACTCTTCATGAATAGAGTCACTCGATAGATAATCTCGATCAACAAATTGCGCTCCGTCAAACAGTGTTAAATGAGCTTTGATGTCTGGGTTCGTATTAGTAACTTCATGCAACAAGCCTTTAGGGGCGTCAATATGCGCAGGTATAGCGACACCATTTGATTCAGAGATTTTCTTTACTACAGTTTCTATCGATTGAGTGGTATAGCACGCCTCAGGATCACCAAAATCACCTTGCAAATCACAACTACCCAAGAATCTAGTCAGATCCTGTGTTGACTTACTTGGGTCAAAAATTGCTAACAGGTGTATTCGTGACGCTCCCAAAGAGATCGTGATTTCTACTCCAGGAAAAATCACAAGTGGACGGAACCACTCTTCAGACTTTATTTGTTCATATGTAGCCTTGAGTCTATCTATCCACCCCCCTGAATTGTGATCTGTAATCGCTATGCAGTCCAGTTCTCGCTCCATTGCCGTTCTAAGCCACAACTCAGGTTCGGGAGATGAGGCCTCACGATAATCTCTGGACTCGGGTGTATGTGTATGAAAATCGAATTTATACCATTTATTCGTAATATTAGCTGCGGGCATGTACTCTAACTCACTATGATGACATATGACTCTTACTGTTATGCAACTATATCATGCATCTAAACATTGCATCATTTATAACTTACTGATTCGCGGGTAGTTCATCTTTTAATCTTCATCTGAATTGATTAATGGGCCACCGCACAACAGCTCAAATAACAGCTAGAACACTCCCAGCTATAGCTGTTGATAAAGCGAGGGTGAACAACTTTATTGATCACTTGTTTAATTTACGAGGCTTTCATCTAATTCAAGCCAACACAATCTCGATAAAACGCACCTTTACAGTCCTGAAACAAACTTGCCTCCTCCTCAGCTGTTAAAACAAAAAGGACAACAAGCTCACTTGCATCGTTATTAACCAGTAAAGACCTTAGCCAAAACGTCTGATCACACTCTAAAGGTGCCAACGCGTCAGCTCTCTCAAAGATGACAAGTGTCTTGCGTCTACATTGTTCCAAAGTAACAACCAGTTCTCGATTCTCTTCTGCTGCGAAAGCAGCTAGCGGGGATTCATAGTCATTAAAGTTCAAGCTAAAGACATCGATGCCTCTAAGCTTCGCTTGGTCTCTACACATATCCAGATAGCCCGCTGGCGTGCGCTGAGTTATTAGTGAGCAGATGGTAAGCTCTAATTCCCATGCCATATTGATAAATCTTTCTGCACTAACCATAACGAGGCTTAACTAACGATCACATATTTCTAAGAGTAGTCGATTTAAAATAGATAGCTAACTCCGAAAATAATGTGCAAATACACTCACAAAAACATTTATTTCGGCGCAAAATTAAAAATAAAATCAAAAAATACGAATAACTCACAAATTATAGATTAAGCCACTGATAAATATATACATTAAAAACCATGTTAATTATTTAGATGATAATATTAAAGTCATTAGAAAATATGTAATTATTTTGAACAATCTCGATTATCATATTGAACATGAAGGGTTTTCTTTTATGCCCCACCTTAGTTTCGATTTATTTAAGTTATAATAAATCCTTTTATAACAACAACTTAAATTAAAAATAAGTTGGACAACCTAGTCATGAACTGCTAATTATATATTAGTCACTAAGGATTAATATTATGAAGATAGTCTCACAACCAAGCATCACAAGACGCGAACTAAATAAATTAAGAAAACACTTAGGTAAAATTAAAAATGGAACCTATGAGCCTTTTATTACAGTTAGAAGATCTAACAGTGTTGGTTTATCGCATATTTTATTCAGCCATAAGACTAATCGTTGTCATCACCTATTTAGTTTGGGCGAGCTCGCGCTATTCCTTCATCTAGAGCATGATCCTGATGTGTTAGACATACAAGAACAGTATCCACTACCGATCAATGAGACACTTTCATGCGCTGAAAAGCTGAACTATCGTCACCCAGGGAAATACAAAGAACGAGATGGCAGAGAAATCCCTGCTGCAACGATGACCACAGATTTTGTTGCCACAATTCACGATGTTACAAGCGGACAACTTTATATTAAGCCATACAATTACAAGCCAAGTTCAGCTTTGAGTACTGAGTTCGAGTCTCCGCAAAAAGTAAAGCGAACCAAGCAGAAGTTCAGGATAGAGCAAATGTATTGGGGTCGTCACAACCATCACCTAATTCAGGTGACAGAAGAAGATTTAAACCCTAATAAAACATACAACCTTCAATGGCTTAGAGAGACATATCACCACGTCAGGAAGAGTCAAATTGACGGTCATCTATGCCAAGGAATGCTAGAAACCCTCAGCAATTGCTTATTAAGCAACCCTGAATTTACTCTCAAGCAATGTCTAAGTTACTCCGCGTCAATCCACGATGTTTCTGAACTTGCCGCTCTAGAGATCTTTCAACACTTGGTCTATTCAAACCAATTAAATGTAGATCTGAACGAACGCATAGAAGTTTTTCGTCCTGTAATCATGATTTCGAAGCACGATGAGAATTAATCAAAAATTAGTCGATGGCAAAAAGGGGCTTGAATATCTCATCGTAGATATGTGCCAAAACCTCGACATGATTGCTGTCACTCAACTCAATATTGAGCGCCCAAAAAGGCCTCATACGCTTTCGCTGAGTGATACGTTGAGTCAAATAGAGCTAGGCAAATGGAAAGTGCTAAAGCATTCCTTTAGCCCTTACCTATACATGTCAGACGAAGAGTTACTGAAAGACAAAAAGCGCAGTAAATGGTTACAACGTAGAGACAAGAGCTTCCACATCATTGCCCCGCTAGTCGATAACGACGAACTACGTTACAACTATCTATTTATCGATAGCAGTTCAATCCTAGATCGTTTGATAAAAAAATCGGGGCGCAGTCGTAGTTATGTAGCAAAGATTTTAAATCGTTATTGGTATTACGGTTCTCATATCAATGCTCTACTCCCTCTATGGAGAAACTGTGGAACGAATCAGTCTTTACCTGAATCACCATCATTTGACCAAGCCCCTGAGTTAGGCAAAAGTGGCCCCAAAACCAGGTATGGAACGCCTTATCGTGGAGTAACTCAACAAGATATTAAAAATATTCGACGATTTGCTAAAACCATTCCAAACGGCGGAAAAGTCAGGTTGAGTGACCTTTACGATCAGTTTACACGCAAGTTCATGTATGCACGGGTTAGACCAATGGTTGAGGGAGCACATGAAATAGCTTTACCCGTTCCAAGAGCCAAGCTCATTTCACGAAACACCTTTAACTACCATTTTAAGCAAAACGTTGATCAACTTGAATTGATTCGGAAGTCTGTCGGTACAGTCAACTACCAAAAAGACCATCGAGGCCGATCAGGTCTTGCTCGACAAGGCGTCCGTGGGCCCACGAGCCGTTACGAAATAGATGCAACAGTTGTTGATCAATACATCCGTTACCCCTATGACAAAACCAATCAGTTAGCGACGGGACGCCCTGTGATCTATCTAGTTGTGGATACGTGGTCTGGCATGTTTGTTGGCACTCATGCTTGTTTTCACGGCCCTGATTGGACAGGGGCATCACAAGCCCTTTTCAACGCGTTTACCAACAAAGTCCAGTTTGCTAATCGCTATGGCGTTGAAATTACTGAAAATGAATGGCCGTGTCACCATGTCTGCTCTCAGTTAGTCATGGATCGAGGCTCCGAGTATACAGACCGTAATATTGAAAGCATGCTCAAAGGGGAAATTGGCTTATCAATCGCCAGCTTCGCTCCGTATCATCGCGGGGATTGTAAAGGGACTGTCGAGAAAGCATTTGATATCTTTCATCAAAATGCTGTTCGATTTGTGCCTGGTCAAGTTATGAAAGTGCCCTGCAAGGAGGAACAACACGCTTCTAGAAAAGCGTCGATGTCCTTCGAAGCGTTCATGGAAAAGCTCATAAGGACAATCATTTATACCAACAATAACCGTCTGAGAAAGAACAACCATAACTTTGAGATGTCTCGAGATGATGTTGGTTTCTCTCCTAGAGACTTATATCTCTATGGGCTAGAAGAAATGATGATCCCGCCAGATCAGATACCTGAGGAGCAACTTCGTTTCGCATTACTACCTGCTGACAAGGCGACTGTGAGAATGGAGGGTGTTTACTTTAAGGGGCTGTATTACAGCTCTAACAAAATCATTCAGAAACAGTGGTTAGACAAAGCTCGTAATTTTGGTCGATACACAGTAGAGGTTCGATACGACCAAAATTCAACGAACTTAATTTGGTGTAAAGACCTTGAATCTAACGAACTAATTACTCTAGAACTCACTGACCGCTCTGAAGCGTATCGTAATCAGATTTGGCAATCGACTCTGCATGAAATCGAATTAACCAAACAAAAACAAAGCCTTCATGAAGAGCATTCATTCGCTAACAAAATTGAGTTCTTAAACAAACTGGATGAAATCGATAAACAAGCAAAAGCTGACGCTAGATTCCTAAAAACATCGTCAGCAAAGTCTATCGAGACTGGCATTAAAAAACGAAAGAATATTGTTTCTTCTATTGAACGCAACAAACAATCTGAACAAATAGCAGCAACGTTAAGTTACGAAGAGATCGATAGTTCGACCGCTAAAAAGAAAACCCAACACTTGGAAATACCTGATTTTTTTGACTTTGATGATGAACAAGATGATAGCTAATTATACACCTCACCCTAACTCTCAGATGGCAAGAAATCCTCTGATTGAAGCGCTTGGAATGCCATTGCTACCTAAACAATTTATACAGGCAACAACATTATCTCCTGACATGTTGATTGATGTGAGTTCACTCCCTACTGAGCATCATGGCTACTACACCAGAACATTCATTGATAACCTATCTGAGTGCTATGTTGTTCAGGATGAAGCCCCTCGCCTTTATGACACAGTATTTCGCATGATTGAGCGAGGCTATATCTACCGCAATCCTTTGGTGTATGGCGATATTAAACAATTGCAATTTGCCAACTCTATTGAAATACCTGAAGGGCAAGAACGCACTCTAAAGCAAACAGCAAATCAGCAGAGCTTTTTGGTTGCGGGTCTATCAGGTCGCGGCAAGTCTGCGATGGTTGAAAGCATCTTGTCAGCCATTCCTCAAATCATTTCTCATCAAGAGTATCAAGGGAAAAGATTCATCTACGAACAGATTGTCTGGCTTAAGGTGGATATCCCAACAGCGAGAGGCCAGCGGGCATTGCTATGGAGGATCCTTGAGTCTATTGATAGTGTAACGGGAGAGAATTATTACGAATCACATCAAAAAAGTTCAGTCACGGCACTAATGATTGCTGTTCGTAAAGCTTTACTCATTCATGGAGTTGGGCTTATTGCTCTAGATGAAGCTCAAAACCTATCAGAGACTCGACAGTACGAAAAAGTCGGTAACAACGAAAATGCCACACTAAAGTTCGTTGAAGAGTTGTTTAACAAAGTTGGTGTACCGCTCCTATTGGTCGGGACATTATCAACACTCAATCTATTTTCCAAAGAGATGACCTCCGCTAGGCGTATTGGAAAAACAGGTTCGCTTATCTTAGAACAATGTGATGTTGAAAGTTCTTTTTGGAAACGCTTCATTAAGCAAATGTGTTCTACACAATTACTTAAGAATCAGACAACTGACATCGATACTCTAACGCGTCATATACACTACCTGTCAGCAGGAATACCTGCCATAGCAAGTAGTTTAATAAAGGCCACGTTGTCTTATCTGACCTATCTAACGCCAAGCAATCAAGATCTAAGCATGGCGGCATTAAACCATGTATTTAAAGAACGGTTCATCCTGGTTTCAGGAGCACTGACGGCTCTAAAACGTGGTCAGTTCCATAAATATGAAGATTGTATTCCTTTGTCTCAACTTCACTCGGTTCAAGAGGATTTTTCTCTCTACGGCGATTCAAATTTTGGCAGTGACCAACTCAAGAAGCAACCCACTAAAAGCTCTCGCTCTGCCGTAAACCTATCTGAAAAAGATCAAGAAATGCTTGAGAACCTTACTCCTGAATCTCTTTTAGCACAGGCTCGCAAGTATGAATAACATCTTAAACTTGCTTCCCCACGAACATCTGAGAAGTTTTCTTCATCGGATTCATATTATGTCTCCATTTGGTACTTTTAGTACTACAGCACGACGTTTAGGGCTCGAAAAATTTAGTTCTTCTCCAGTGACAGTGTTCTCAGATCTCGACTTCTTACTCATGGACACTTTAAATAGTGATAATCGTACTATTTGGAAAAAGCATTTGCACGGTAACGTCATTGAGTCTTTCCTGAACGAACATGAGAAAAGACAGGTTCCGTTGTTCCTGATAGGGAAACAATATGACATTGAATTTATACACTAGCAAACAGTTCACAACCGCACATGGCGTTGCTGCAAAGACTGCATAGAAGAAGATCATGACACGTATGGTGTGGCATATTTCCATCAACCACATCAACTGCAAGGTGTGTTTCACTGTTACAAACACGGTTCAAGACTTATCAACGCCTGCTCGTCATGTGATTACCGCTTGAAGAACATCAGCCGAATGCCAACACCAGCTTTAGCTTGTCCAAAATGTGATTCCAGCATGACATGTCAAGAATTGTATTCTGATGAAACAACGCTGAAGGTTGAACGGCTAATGATTGCATTAAACAATGGAGAACTCGCCCTAGACCTTGAATCCGTGCAACAAAATACGTTGGCACACATGGGATTTACGCTTGAGCAAACTGAAACGTTAGCTTTTAAGAAAGCTTGTGGCGATTGGTACAAAGAGATTTTCATGACTCTAGGGAAAAGCGCTCTAGAGCAGTACTTCTCGAATACGAGGAAAGTAAATGATCACATAATTACTCCTACTATGAGGACTACACGCCTATTTTTATCAACTTCAACAAACAGATTTAGTCCACCACTGATCTACATTCTCATGCTGGTCGCTACAGGACAACTATAGATCTATGTACCTGCACGAAATAGCTGGAGAAGCCTTTTATAGTCTAGTTGCGCGACACCACGCAGCCTCACCAAGACGCTCGCTACGCGAAAAAAACCGAGCTCTCCTTGGGCGTACAGATGTGCGCATTAACCCACAGCTTCCTTGCATGCTCAAACACGTTGCCAAACAGACTTCAATAGACGCGGAAAGGTTGTTGTTTGACGGTACTTGTTTCCCTGTTGTCGGCTCTTGCCTTCAAGATAACAAAAGCAAAGCAAGACTTAGATGGCACATGTTGAGTAATGATGGCAGTCACATCGCTGCTGTATCACGTACCGCTTGTTCTCGGTTACAGTTTAGCAGTGCACTAAAGCTCTGCTCGCGATGCCTAGAGGAAGATGCATTGAAATGGGGGCATGGTATTTGGCGTACCGTACATCAGTATTACGGTATGTTCGTTTGCCCAAAGCATGCATGTTGGCTTCAATATGCACCGACAAATGCCGATGGTCTTAACAAACGCATTGAACTACCACCAACACCTTACGATAGATGTTTCCATGGTTCGGATCTGTGCTTAGAACGAGCGTTGAGGTTGTCGCAATTCATCAGTAGTTGGCATCAATATGAATGCGAACGTCGATTCGATCATATTGTTACGCCCTCTCACTCATCTTGGATGGGTAAGGCTCATTTGTTAACTCCGAAAGGACAGATCAGGCAATCAGAAGCAGTCAATCGTCTACAAAACTTTTGGGCTCCTCTATTTGCTGGTGCAAAGCTACTGCCTTCGAAGCTATACCAGTTTAATTTCTTAAGATTCCTTCTCTTAAATGGCAACTACAACCATTACATACAGCATGCATTGGTTGGTGCTTCCTTTGCGAAGAACGCCAAGTTTTATCTTCAACAAACTGAGCAGGCCTCAAATTATTGCAATCGGGAATCATCTAAACCTCGAGTCTGTCTATCAGAGCTGACCTCAGGAAACTCGCTTCGTTCTGTCGCCAAGGCGACAGGATATTCGGTGGGCTATCTAGCAGCCCTAGCGCAGAGGAATGGGATAGCGGTAAATCATCGATTCAAACGACTAAGTAACTCGCTAGTCGATATGATCATAAAACTCGCATTCCGTGGACTTCATCGACGAGATATCGCGAAATTATGCGGTGTTAGCGTTGGAACCGTGGAACAAAAAATCAACTCGATGTCAGGGTTAGCGGCTTGGAGAAAACGGCTCTGGTTCTGCCAAAAACGAAATCAATATCGTCAAACACTCCAGTCAATCATTTCTCAAAACCCAACATTAACTAGAACAGAGATTAAACATTCGAGCAGTTGCTACATGTGGCTCTTTCGATATGACAAAGATTGGCTAAACCAACACTTACCAAAACGAGAGCCAGCTAAGTTCCATAAATCTATTGATTGGAATCAGGTAGATAAAAAGCTGGCTAAACAAATTAAGCAACACGTAAATAAGGCTAATTCGGTGTCTCACGTCGAAAGACAAGTGAACTCACGACACTCCTTAATCAAAAACAGAAAACGCCTACCCCTTTCGATTAAGCAAGCGGAGCAAATCGTCGAAAAATCTAAAAACTAGGAACAATTACTATGACATTTCTCGGTAAATTCAAACAAATTTTCGAAGCACACGAAGTTAAACCTCACTTGCGTGACATTGCCATGTTTGTGACTCTGAATGATACAAGGCTCTACCCAATTGAGCAGTTTGATGAGAATGGAGACATTCACCCGTACCTCGCGCCACACCTAAACCTCATAAAGGTAATCAAGCGACACAACGCGGTAAGGTGGTTTCTTACCGAAAGAACTTATCAAACTCGGGATTACAAAGTAGGCCCGACCAACAGGGATTTCATTAAGGATAGGTTTAAGTTTGACCTAAAATTAGTAGATCAATTCGAGCAAAATCAGAACTTTGTCACTGCTAGCCCTGAAGCGCTACTCCAAAAAAATGATAATGGGAAGTTATTTAATATTTTTTGTGAATATATGCTCACTATAAATGAGGTTAATTTAGAGAGTAAAGAGTTCACAATTGTTGATTTGTGGGCGTTTTTGATGGATGTAAGTCGCATTTATGCCCAAACAGAAGAGTACAAAGAGAAACGAAGACGCCACAAAGAAGTTATCGCAGAATGTAACAAAGTGGAAGATGATCAAGACGAAGATGACGAAAATCAACCGTATCATTACCACTCTAATGATCATTATGAAAAATCTTATGAGTAGGCTCGCTACTAAACGATAAAGGTTATTACCGCGCTTCTCAGCGACCTAGTTCTAATACCTAAAGAGGACTTACCCGAAGATCTACACAACGCTGTTTGTATCAATGTGAACGGCTGTAGGTACTTCCCGTCCTTTCAGTTCAATGAACATTTTAACCTTATAGATAACCTCAGAAACAGTCTTAGTCTCATTCGAGAGGGCCAAAACGACACTGATATTCTACTTTGGATGTTCTCCGAGAAATCGGTACTGGTGGAGCTAGCAGTTGCTCCACCTTCGTTAGTTTCCAAGTACCTAGATAACTGTGACTTAGAAGGCTACGAGAGATTAGTCTCAGCAGAAGCGCGAAGTCATAAATACGTAACCGCCAAACCCTGTGACTTAATTGATGACCCGTTGTTTGAGGTGTTCGTTGAGGACTGGTTAAAGTCAGAGCAACGAGTTATTAAATCTAGGGAATTTGAGTTGCCTAGAAGCCAGTAAAACAATCGTCAACTTCTTTTGACGCTTCCTCAATAAATCTATCACTGAAGCAATCATGAAAGGTCTCACTATGCTCATTAATAACCTCTTCAACATTTTTAATTATCGCGACAACCCGACTTACATCTTTTTCGTCTTCGAGGTTTTGAAGCTCGATAATCTGCTTGTCAATGGATTCAAGCATAACATCAGTACGTATTAATTCCTCGCCATATGGCTGGTCGTCTAAAGGAACGTAACGCTCATGCTTATTAAGTACACGTTCATTAATTTCATGGGCATGGTTGACCGTTGTTTCAACTTTATCCCTTAAACTTTCTGCTTGTTCTGTTAGATCTTCAATAGTTGATTCAATCTCTAAAACAATATCATTTACAGTCATAAGACCATCCTTCTAAATAAAAGAAAAACTAACTGTAAGTTGGGCTTCAACTTACCCGTCGTTAGCAAAAAATGCGATCAATTTCGCGGACAAGTACATAGTAGGCTAATTACTTGATTTTATTTTGGTAAAATCGAGAGTAGATGAAGGAAAAATGGACTAAATCTATGGCAACAGTTATTCGCAAAGAAACGCTACTGGATCGTTATGAGTTTTTGGAAAGGGTTGCAATCAGCTGCATGGGGAAAAAATACATCACGAACCAACAAGTAATGCTTCCGAGTAAAGCTAAGAGCATCGCTAACCGTGTCAATGCTTACGCTAAGATGGAAAGTCTCCTAATTAATTATCTAGTAATTGATTCCGATGACAAAAAGTTACTCCAATCCCTCCTGAAAGAAAACGAAGCCATTTTGCGCTATCTTCATGCCCAAGACTTCTACTTCGACAGTAACAAAAAAACCAATCAGACTTATTTGGCTCACATAACCATTCCGTTATTCGTCCTAAGGCTCACACTTCTGCTAGACCACAGCAATAGTTTTATTAAGCAGCTATTTATGATGCTGCAAGCTTCTATTTATGATTATCCTAGTCAACTAAAACAACACGTGAAAAGCACTATTGCCGAACAAGCGACCGAACTTGGATTAAAGTCAAAGCCAACAGAATGGGTTAATAAAATAAGGCTTAACTCCTATCCAACAATGAGCACATATACAAACGACTTATCAAACTGGACAGAAAGTCAAACAGCTAGCAAAAACAAAATAGATAAATTAATCCGTTGTACCAATGAAGTTTATCGAGCAGGATTACTCGTAAAAGCACTTCGCGACATAACTGGAGATTATCCATCCTATCAATGTGTCACGGAGCAAAAAACTAAACTACTCAGTTCTGGAGGAGAGAACAGCATATATCGAACTATCATGCGTACCGAGCTTAATCATGTCGACGCTGGAGATTTCCTATCAACAAACAAAAGAAAATATGATAGTCCAACAGCTCATAAAATGCTTTTTACACACAACAATGGCTTATTCGCTCCATACTGCTTCCAACAGCAGTTGAAGAATCAACTAAATACAAGCAAACGAATAATACGGTTGGAAAGCATTTTTTTACTGTGTGGTACGACAAAAGAGAAGAATGAAGCATACTTCAATAGTTTAGATATTAAGGAGTACATGATAAGAGCACTTTTTTCAGCTGCTCTGACCTTTACTAATCAGGTGTTAACGGAAATTTATGATAAATATGAGGGCAAATTCACTGAGGTTCTATCCCAAATCAAACAAGAGATTACTACAGAGAGTATAGAAGACAGCACGGAGAGAGCTATCATTAACATCTTGTCACTGATCGTCGAAGAACTTCACAAAGGCTGGGACGCAGGTGATGCTTGTAGAGAATTGGCTGTCTTTCTTTATTGTTTCAGGATTAATGAACAGAGTACTCAGCCTAACACTGGAGAGTTACCAGAAAGAGTTTTTTGGGATACAAACGAAAAAGAGTATGATGAAAAAATCAAGTTTATTCATTGTATTGCTGATTATAACACTTTCATTATCAACTATATTCATCATGACTTGAAAGCAGATTTCCTATGTAACCCTTTCAAAAGATTAGAAGACTGCCTAAAGGCCCATTTTGAGTCCAACCAACAAGATTTCAAAAAATCAGTAAATGCTGCATTTAAGAAAAAAAGGGCTGTCATTGTTAATACACTTAACAAAACGCCTTACGATGCATTAAAAGACATCCAAAAGGATGTCACATCGATGAAATTAGCCCCCTACTTAAACCAATTACTACCAAACATAATGCATTACATTTTGCTCTCCGACGAAAAGAAAGAAGCGATATTAGAATTATTGAAGGTATAGCGATCGCTATTAGAGAATTGCTCTATTTTCGATTAGCCATCATATTGATTTAATCAGACTAAATTATTATGGCACCTTATAGCTGAGAGGAACGACAGTGCTAGAGTATGCGTTACATAGAGATTCAAATACCTTAAGGCATGTTGATTCGGTCGAGAATGGCTTAAAGTGCAATTGCGTATGCTCTGGTTGTGGAGATCGCTTAGTAGCTAAAAACAATGGAACTAGTGGTACAAGACATCATTTTGCACATGATTCGAAAGACGAAAACAGTAACTGCTTAATGACCCAACTCCACATAGTCGCACAGCACTTTTTTCTTGAGTCGCAGCCCCTTTATCTTCCGCCTGCATCCTTTGAATACAAAGGACAAACACTGAGCCAATGCGAAGTATCAACAAATGTTCGTGGTGGAAACCTAGAAGTACGCTTAGACCGCTATATCGCAGATGTACTTCTCGAAACCGAACTCGGTGACATAGTGATCGAAGTATTCGTCACACATGAAAATGAAGCTGAAAAAACAACCTACTATCGACAGAATAAAACCCCTTCAATAGAGTTTGATTTAAGTGCCTACCTTAATCGCAACATTAATGAAGCACTCTCTGATCTAAAAGCGAAGAAAGTGCCTTACAAATGGCTTTACGAATGGTGCCGAGAACAACTCATTGATAAGCACGAACAGTTTCTGGAGCGTGAAGCAGAGCGTATCAAGAAAAAACGTCTTCGTAGTGCAAAAGACTCGGTTAGAAAATTTATTAAATGTAACTACATTTTGTTACCTAGCTTAACTCAAGAGTTTAAATGCCAGATTGACAGGCACATATATAGTGAAGAGGTCACTATTTATTCTCGCTCTGAACAGCATGTAGACAACGTTAGCCAGGTAAAGCAGACGGAGGAATACCTTCTGCTTCAGGCGATACGAGGTGACAACCACATCTGGATTGCGTTTCTATTAAAAGATTGTTTACCTGCCGATGTCGCTGACCTTAATGGAAGCATTGTTATCCGCACTCCAGCAACATCTGAGAATAATCGGGCTACCTGGAAATGGTTGAAGTACCCAAAATTAATGCCGAAAATTGAAAGGTCTCAACAAAACTTTTTAAAGGAATCGAACAATAAGGCTAAGAAGGCTAGAACAACAAAAGACGCCGTAAGACAAGCTAAAACCAACTCTGAACTTTATCTACTTTCAAAAGATAACTTATTCAAAAGAGACTACTCCAGATGGTCGAAGTGGATGACACTGAATCAGTTATTTCTACCTAGCCCTGCTAGGAAACATCCAAAGTTACCTCATGCTCTTAACTATATACGAAGTTATCCGTGCCTCTGGGCGTTTGACGCTTGGCACATTCTAACCTTGAGCCTACTAGCTGAAATAGTCGATAGGAAGCCCAAAGACGCCAAAATTTTCTATGAGAATCTGTTCAATGAGTTAGTGGCACTTACAGGATTGCACAAGGAGTTTTATGACATTGAGCGGCGCATTGCTCCACATGCTGTTGATGCTGATTCTAAGTCACTTGTGATTCGCTCTGGGATAATCGAAGAAGCTCTTAGACCCTATGCCAATGTCGGTGTTATCTATCGCTTAGAAGGTGGATTTAAGCGCATAGGATCACTAATGGAAGCTATTGATTTGGACTCTTACATATATGTGAGTCGCTAGCCAGAACGCTTAGAGTCGAAACCATGATAATCAGGGAAACTTTTGCAAATAAGCCGCAAAGCGCTGATGTCACGTTTCTCTGCGAGTTGAAGCTCCTGAAGAGTCTTATAAAACCAATAAAATTCATACGATACGAAGAGGCTAAGACGATACTGATATTCTAACTTGAGCGACCTCAGAAAGTCGGTTCTAGTGGAAGCCGTTGATCCACCAGCATAAGTATCTGATGTCTAAGTAGTTAGATAACAATGACTTCGAAGATTATGACAAACTTACTCGACATCATCACAAAAACAAATACTTATTCATCTAATCGCACTAAACAGGGTAACATATACAAAGTCGTCACTTAAACCAACGTACATGTATGCTACTCCACAAGAAATATAACAAGATCTTACCAACGGGAGACTTCATATCTGATGAAGTTATCCTGTTAAGTGCCTGGAAAAAGTCTCACCAACATATCAGAGGGGTCAACTGGTATGTTGACTGTTTAGACTTAGACAAGTCTGCTCTCGAGCTTGATTTAAGGGTTTCCTCTCTATCTGTAGCCCTTAAGAAAAACGACCTTGAGTTATCTCCTCTAAAGCTAATACCAGCACCTAAGTCTCATCCATGGACATTTATAAAATCAGATGATGGGTCTGCCCTCACTTGGGTTCCAGAATGCAAAGATAAGGATGAAGATGATTCTGATAACCCTCGATTGCCAATGAGACCTTTGGCCCATGTATCGATAGACGATCAGACCGTTTTTACTGCATTGATGATGCTGCTAGCTAACCATGTTGAAACTGAACAAGGTGACACCTCTACTCTGTTCTCTGATGTACACGATAAGAGCTTAATAAACTATGGTAACAGGCTTCACTGTAAGTATGTTGATAACAATGCATCATACTCTTGGGGTAACAGTAATACATATAGTAAGTTTTTTACCGACTACCAGCGCTTTCTAGAGCGACCTATCTACTTTGGTCGTGAAGCTAAACGAGTTAAGACAAGCAAAGAAGAAATCTATGAAATTCATTTAGACTTTTCTAAGTTTTACGACTCTGTTGATCGGACGATACTAGCAGAAAAAATTGAGGGTCTGGTCAAAGAAATAACTGGTAAAGAAGCTGATGAATCTATTAGCCACGTTCTAGATCAGTTTGAAGATTGGGAATGGACAGAAGAATCTCAAGACCTATATACAGAAGTGTGTAAAAACGAACACATACAGACCCTAGAAGATAATAAAGGCATACCTCAAGGGCTCGTTGCGGGTGGTTTTTTAGCAAACATTTACATGCTTGATTTCGACAAGGACATTGCTGAGCTGATAGGCCAATATCTAGATGAAAACGAAAATATACTACTAGTAGATGCTTGTCGCTATGTGGACGACCTAAGACTGATCATCAAAGCAGACAAAAACGAAGTATCTGAGAGTGAAATCCGTGAAGTAATAGCTGCTTATTTCAAACCATATCAAGATAATTTAGGTCTCATCCTTCAACCTCAAAAAACCAAAGTTAAAAAATTCAGTTCTAAAGAAGGCGCAATCTCATCTAAGCTTGCACACATACAGAATAAGCTAAGTGGCCCAATGCCACTACATGAACTAGATGAACAACTTGGGCACCTTGAAGGGCTAATTGAGCTAACAGATAACCTTGAGGTTGAAGACTGGGATAGTAACGAATTCGAAGGCGATAGTATAAGTGAATTAGCTTTTATTGACAGAACTTTCAATGATGTACGTAAAGATACTCTCCTACGTTTTACAGCCAACAAAATCCACTCACTTCTTCGTCAAAAGCGAAGCATGATCGCACAAGAAGTTACCCCTTCTGGAGCCCCTATTCCAGGGGCATGGGATTATCTGCAAGAGAGAATGGCTCGAAAACTAATATCAAAGTGGACTAAAGATCCTTCACTTTTGCTACTTCTAAAAAAAGGACTGGAACTATTTCCTCATGCTCGAATACTGCGCCCAATCTTACAAAGCCTCGAGAGTATCCGAGACCATGATGACCTCGCGCTTACCACTTTCGCTGAGTATTGCTTAAGTGAAGTACTTCGTCACTCTGCTACCGCAATACATACAAAAGATCGGTGGGCGTTTCCTGCACACTCCGATCCAGAAAGCTACTTTGAATGCCTAGAGGATTACGCATGCAGTAAATTTGAAGTGCTCGATTCCTTTGAGGAGGCATTTAAAGAACAGGTTTTGTTCTTTAGTCTTGTTCGTAATGACTCACCTCTTAAAGAGGTTATTAATATTGAACCATTTGATCTGATTACTCAGCTACTAAATGGTTTCCGCAACGTAAATCTAAAGCAAAAACCTACCGAGTTCACTACAGCGGTTTTACTAGCTAACCAACTAGCACTGGACAAAAGAAAAGTCTTGCGTTCTATATCGAGCTCATTGGAATCGATCTACAGTCGGCGTGCTCGCCCCAACGCCTCCTCCTTTGCCTCACAAAGAGCCAGACAGCTAAATAGGGGAGATCTAAGCGATATATGTGAAAGACTCATGCTAAATAGCCCTGAGCTATTCGAACAATTATACTTAAAAGCGAAATCAACTGACTTAAAATGGCCTAAGAAAGCCCACTCTTTTGCCAACTATCTTGGTCTAAATGATTATGCCAAAATCAAAGGAAGTCTATCGTCCTACAACAGTAAATCAGTATCCCTTCTTTCGGTTATTAGAGCCGACAACAGCCCATTTAAGCATGAGAATGGCATACTTAAGCTCGTTCAATCGTTATTATCCAAAATAGATAAAAACAGCTTCGATACACCTATAGATATTGCGAACACAAAAGTTCGATGTAGTGACTGGGATGACTTGCTGAGCCTAAAATCATCATGTGAGCTCAAAGTCGAGTTAGAATTTTATGATGACGAGAGCGAACTATTTCATACTCCCCCTAAGTGGCTAACAGAAGAGCACAAACCGCTCTATTACATGGGGATGTTCATTCGAAGTTGTCTACTGGGCTCTGTCGACTGGAGTAGTGGCAGCAGCCTCCAGTCTGAAAAACCTGCATATCGGGGTATAAAGTCCAATATGCTGAAAAGACAGATCGGAATGATGCATTCACCTGAAGCATTTGGGGATAGCAAATCGCCGATGAGTGATTGGCTATCTACATTGTTGTTTAAGCTACTACAATGGCCTGGGGTTGAAAGCAACAATAGCCTGTATTCATGGCCGAAAGTTTGGACTCTAGATAAACTCGAAAAGTGTATAAACAATCGAACTGGTGACCAAGCTCAGTCATACTGTAGACTCTCCAATATGCCAACCTATACAGAGAAAGTTAGGTTAGGATGGCCAAAAGACAAAAAGCATCTAAATGCTGTCATGGTTCAATCACTTCTGCCTTTGACAAAAGACTTTGATTTAGCTGGCTTAAAGTTAGATACACCAACATACAGAGCTAAGCATAGAAGGCACGTGGCTTCAGTTTCAGAACTAGTCTTACACAACATCGCTAGCGTCGATAGTGTGAATGAGACTCCAAACCTCAAAGGAAAAGTCGACCTTATCATTTGGCCTGAACTTTCTGTCTCACCCGATGACCTAGATATTTTAGAAAGGCTTTCGGATAAAACGGGAGCCATTGTTTTTGCAGGAATTGGCTTTAGCCATATTCAGAATGAGCGTGACCTCAACAACTCTGCTATGTGGATCATCCCAAATAAAGGAACGAATGGCAGGAGGTTTATCAAGCGCCTTCAGGGAAAGAAAAACATGACTGTTGGTGAAGTAAACCAAATTATGCCTTGGAGACCATATCAATTAATCGTAGAAATGATTCATCCTGCTTTTGAAGAGAAAGAGGGCTTCAAGTTGACTGGCTCTATATGTTATGACGCCACAGATATAAAGCTAAGTGCAGACCTTAAAGATAAATCACACGCGTATATTATTTCAGCGATGAACAAAGACATTTCGACCTTTGACAGCATGGTTGATGCGCTCTTTTATCATATGTATCAGTATGTTGTACTAGTTAACAGTGGTCAGTTTGGTGGGTCAGTAGCCAAAGCTCCTTATAAAGAGCGATTCAATAAGCTCATTACGCACACACATGGTTCCCATCAAGTATCGATATCTACATTTGAGATGAATATGTTCGACTTTAGAGATTGCGGTCAATCTCTTAGAACCAACAAGAAAACAAAGACACCACCAGCAGGAAACATAAAATGATTTGCCTCGACACTAATACTGCTCAGTTATTGACCTTTGAATTTTGGAATGAACGAGCTGATATCATAATGGCAGTTGTTGCTATCCTCGCGTTAATGCTCACGCTACAACAGCTACGGTCAGGTAGGTTGGAATCTCGAAGAGCAACGGCTTATGCCACTTACCAAGAGTATTTAAAAAACTGTGCAGATAATCCAAAATTTGCTTATGGGAATAGAAACGACATTGTTTCGAATGGAGTCACTCACGAAAAGTACCCATGGTTTGTTTCGCAAATGCTCTTTACATTTGAACAGGTTCTAGAAACGTCAAAATCTGATAAACAATGGAAAACAGCGATACAGTCGCAACTAGAAAAGCATGCATGGTACTTAGAGAGGTCAAATACCATAAAACGAAATGAGTGGAGTAACGATTTAATGACTCTAATTCGCAATGCATTAGTCTGTAAGAAAACTAAGAACAATACAGACAGGCGATGAAAAAAGTCCGTACCCCAAAAATCAAGTAAATGGATGTCAGTTTTTATGTCGATTGTGAAAATTATTGGCCTTAATACATGAGTTATAGTCGAGCTTCATCCTAAGGAATTAAGTAAAATGGAAGATAAATCCATATCAGAAGCACAATATGAAGCTCAGGTGAGAGGAGCCATAACGCATGCGTTTCCATGGCTCCCTTCCGAAGGTGTAACCCACCAAGATTGCTTTAGTTTCAAATTTGGTCATTCAAACATTACTGTAAATGGCAAGCACCAAAAGAATGCTAGAGCGCGTTTGGATATTCTCATTAGATACAAAAATACTCCTTTAGCCATCTTTGAACTAAAGAGACCCAATGTGAAAATAACCAATGATGATATCGAACAAGGGTTGTCTTATGCCCGTGTACACCACCCTCGGCCCCCCCTTGTGGTAGTGAGTAATTCAAAAGACGTCCGCATTCTCGAAACAGAAACAGGAAAACCTTGGTGTCCAACCGAAAAATCAGAAACTGCTGTTTTTTCACTTTTAAAGCAAGGCTCAAAGCTAGCAAAAGATGACCTAAAGAATGCGGTCAGTACGCTCCTAGGTACATCACCCCAAGTATGGTCACAAGTTGTAAAGCAAATAACTCGTCAAAATATAGATGAGCTTTCTGGCGATTTGGAAGACGCGTTGAGGCCGTTTGTAAACCAGCTCCTAATCCCACGAGAGCTAACTTCAGAAGCGCTGAATAAGCTAGACAATGGAGAGCGCTTAACAATAATTGAGGGTGAGCCATTATCGGGAAAAAGTAACGTACTAAGAGAGATTGTAGAGGTTGGCACTAAACGGCTAAACTATGGTTTTTTGTACATAAACGCAGATACAGACATCAGCCTTTTCAGTACACTTTCTGACGCTCTTACAAACTCCTTAGATTGGTACATTTCTCCTGATGATGCCCGCAATTGGATAATGAAATTGTCTAAAGCGACTGATAAAAAGCTCGTTTTAGTAATCGATAGCGTCAGTGTTGGTTCAGATACCATTCGCAAAGAAATTGAAACCTTAACGAGTGGGCAATATGGAAAAGGTCTACATATCATCATAGCGATGGATGATACTGTAGCCGACCTTCTATGCCATTCGCGTAATAGAAGAGCAGTTTCTGCAATAGGAAATAGAGCAAATAGGCTCAAACTAGCTCCCTTAAATGATATAGAATTCACCACCGCGAAATCTTACTTTAGTAACAAGAGGCTAATGTTTTCGAAAGGTTGCGAACTCAATGATGAACTACGGCAACCATGGATCCTTAAAACAATTGCCGCCAACATCATGACCTCAGAAAAGTACAAACAAGAAAACTTCGCAGCAGCAATATTACCTGTAGTGGGCCTAGAGCTTTTACATTTTTCTAGAAATCTATTCGACACATCACAGACACCATTTTGTCTATATAGAGAGCTAGCAAAGGGGATACTAGAAGATCTGCAAGACACACACAGAGCATACCAATTGAAGTTAGAACTATTAAACACGTTCATTATTCGAAGAGAAACAGCCCTAGAATACCTATCGCCACAAGATATCGCCGAAATGTCATCGGGAGGATTGATACGAGAAATGAAATCTGAATCAGGGGATAACTCATATGTCATCCGCTTGCCTGAGCTAATGGCTAGTGAGCTTTCAATACTAATATCCTCACATCTGACTAATTATAAAGCAAATTATAACGACGCGATCAAGTGGTTAGTGGATCTATCTTCTAGTCTCCCTTTAGGTAATATTATCGCTGCTGAAGCCATCCGTGACCTAGGCAAAAGAGGGAATCTTAGCCTGGAGCTTGTTAAGGAATTACTCAAGTTGTCGCCTTCAAAGCAACCTATCCCCTCAGGAAGTAAGTTAGCGACATATGTAAAAGGCTTAGGAGTAGTCGATATCAACATCATCGATGAAAAACGTCTATCAATTGAGAAAGACGGCCGCCAAGAGATAATTAATGTAGATCCAGATGATATTCCTACTGTATACGATAACATTTCACCTTATATGATTCTTTCATACCTTTCTGGTCAAAGGATTGTTATCGAAAATGAGAAAAAAACTAGTAATCAACGTATTGATCCAATGCTCTTATTAGAAGTGGCCTCAGCTCCAGCGCCCCTAAATAAGATTAGCATTACGCTCAATAGAAATTCATTTAATTACCATGACTTAGACGACGAAACCTTCGTTCCATGTCCTACAAATGGCGTAGTGGAGCCTATTACATGTTCGCTAATGTCATTTTTCGTTAACGAAGATCGAGATTTAGTTAATGGGTTCATTGAAAAGTCGATTGCACTCAAAAATGCAACTCTTCTGTCGCGAGTATACACTGCTCTAACTGAAAGTTTAGATTCGGCAGATGATGAGTACTCAACTTGGACTAAAAATATTCTAGCACAAAGTGTTAAGCCCGCTTTTTCTGCCTGCTATGGTAGAACTGTAGTGGAATAGTAAATTTAGCCACCTTAGCTAGTGGTTTGCAAAGCCCTAGATGCTAATTTAGTAGTATCACTAACACAGGCTTGTCCGTGCGACATGTCAGCTCTGCCTTAGCTTCTACTTTCAGGTGTTTTCGTGTCAATGATGGTCTACAAGCGGGACTTCAGCTACAATAGGCTTAGGTAAGAGAAGGATTAGTCGAATTGAAAAAGCCCTTCCACCCGCTCTATAGCCGAATTAATGTAGGTACTTCGGGAGAAGTTTAAAGTTAGAGCGACTGCGAAAAGCGTATATACAAAAAGGTAATTCGGTGAAAACACGCCCTCACTTGTGGGGGCGTTTTTTGTTTACAGATTTTGATCTCTAATCTAAGGAAGTTAGTTGATTCAAGTTTGTCTACTTTTCTCAGCATGATGTTCTTTGTTAACAGCCACTTGACCAACATTTTTGAATATAGTCGCGTTAAAAGTTCGGTTACCAGTTTAATTTCACTCCATAGCTAAACATCTTGAATCAGATCCAGTAGAACATAATCCTTATCTAAAATTGAATACGTTGCTCTAGAAGTTTACAAATAACCACTGTTCGATTCAGGTCGCAATCAATTGTGCACAGAATCAGCATAATGTAGTTTTTACGAACATAATTCCTATTAAAAGGCAGCCTTCGAAGGTGACTAGGTGGGCCGAAATCTAACTAGTGCTCTGCTCCAGTAAGGCTAGTCAATCATCTTAGCGACAGCTAGTCTCTGGTCTACAGGGGCTTACTACTGATTCAGCATCCAAAACTCTTTTCTTATGATCATTTCATGACCACTTAATGAACCGAACTAGCAAAAACACCAGATTAATAGGCTAACTTGTGAAAAACATCAGATTAAATGCAGCCAAAGGGAAAAGTATCAGATTAAGAAGCTAATTTGCGAAAAACATCAGAGTAAATGCAGCCAAAGGGAAAAGTATCAGATTAAGAAGCTAGTTTGCGAAAAACATCAGAATAAGAGGTTTGAAAGAGAGTGCCACAAAAAATGAAGCTCTAGCAGGCCATTTCTCAATGATGTTCTCCTTAACTATATCAAACAGTGGCGGTTCGCTGTATGGAAGCTAAAACAGACTAATCACTACTACCCTCCTAGTTTCCATTTTGGTTATCGCTACAAAGTTCAACCAGACTTCCAAATTACCAAAAGTTTCCAACTTGGTTATCCTTAACGTGATTTCCAAACGATTGATACAGAAAGGTAGCAAGTTTCCATCTTAGTTATCTGTGATCAAGCGTGTCACATCACAATAAAGTTTGTGACTAGATTAATTAAGTCTGTGACCGCAATTAAGTTTGTGACGTAAACCATATAGAAAAGCGAACCGAATGGTTCGCTTTTTTCGTCGTTGTATCGGTCTCTTTGGCCACCGCGTTCAATTATGGACTAAAAGTACAAAAGGCTTGTACATCCGTTAGCTTGTCTCATGAGTCTTAGGTAAACGCCCCATGAACCTACAGGGCGATATTACTAATGTTTGAAGTTCCAAGGCAGGAGTGCATCGATATCGGGCTCTGCTTTTGCTAGCTCTTTCATGCACTTGAC
>NZ_JBFRJM010000052.1:0-19635 GCF_041468865.1 Vibrio sp. 10N.286.52.C3
CTCGTATCTCGTATCTCGTAGAAGCATAAAAAAGCCCCAACACGAATGTCGAGGCTAAAGTATCTTTATTTATGTTCTAGCTGAGTATCCGCTGCGTGCTACTCTTCGTTGTTTTCAGCAAACTTAGATGGTGACATGCCAAAGTGGTGCTTAAACCTTTGACTGAAATAGGAAGGGTCATTGAACCCCGAATCAAACGCCACATCAGAGATCTTCTCTCCAGCGAGTAAGCGCTCACACGCATGCTCTAGACGTACTTCATTCAAGTGCTCTTTGAAGGTCTTGTTGTAAGCCGATTTAAAGCGTCTCTGTAAGCTTCTCTCAGACATAAACAAATACTTAGCGGCAGTTGCAGTACTGAACTCGGCATCAGCGTAGTTTTCACTCACAAGCTGCGACACTCTGTTCTTCCACTCTTGTTCCGCTGTCAGTTTTTGTTGCTCTGGTGTTGAGGCGGCAAGCTTAATGGTTTCAATCTGTTCAATTGTGCTGGCTTCAAGATTGTCGAGTACTTGATACTCAATTGGCCACGAAAGCTGAACCTTATTTTGAGACTCCGAAACAAAGGCATTAAGCTCACCACCGCTCTGATTCATCAATAGCGGCAGCTTTTCGATGTTAAGGTCGGTCGACTTTCCGGTATTGTCACCCATGCTTGATGCCAGTTTAGGGAAAGGCATCCCATGATCTCGAATGGTCACAACAAGATGCTCCTTAACCTCTTCAACCAGAACCACCATACTCTGCGACTTAAAGTTTCTCTTGATGATGCTCGCAACCAAGCTATTGAAGATAATATCGAGATTAAAATACAGCAACGAGACATATCGTTGTTTTGTTTCGACTTTAATATCCAGTTCAATACCGGCTTTGGTTAAGTCATCCTGCCAAGCTTTGAGTACCACCTCTAAGATTAAAATTATATCGTAACAAACTTGCCCTTCTCCTTGAGGCGTATTACTCAATTGAGCTAAGCCATTTTTCAAGGTTAGAATCGGCGACTTCCCGAGCTCGTCATTCCAATTCGGGAGCATCGCAGCAATATGATTCACTTCAGAAGAGAGTTCATTGGCAGTGTGAGACACAAGCGCATTCTTCACGGATAGCTGCTTTTTAAGCTGTTGATTAGTGGCGAGTAATATCCGGCTTTGGTGCCTCAATTGGTCTGTCTTCAGTGCAACTTGCGCTTTTAAGTGCCGGTTGGCAAAAGTGACATAACGCGAACGCCAAAAGACTAAGATAGTCACAACGCCAATCAGTAATATCAGAGAGCTTGCTGCAGCCCAATTGGTCAGATACCAAGGCTCCGCAATCGAGAAGCTTTGATTGGTTGACACAAAGCGATAATGGGAGCCTTTAACCGGCTTCACTTCAAGTGTGTAATCCCCTGGAAGAAGATGATCGAGCGTTAACAAGCCCCCTTCAAACTCACTCCAAGGTTCATCGTCGCTCAGTCGGTATTCCATCGCAGGTGCGAACGTTGCTGGTAAGATACCTAGCTTAAACCCCATCGATGAACCATAAGGAATCTCATCCAGCTCTGCCGTTTTCCCGCCAAGTGATACCGTTTGTTGGTCGACACTTATCTTACTCAACAAGGCACGGCTATGAGGTGTAGTTGATACCAGTAACTCGTTAGATAACGCGCTGACTACACCATACTTTGAGCCGAAAACAAGCCTCGAAGGTTGGCTATCTTGACTGTAAAAAAGAGCACACGCTCCTGCCGCCAGTTCATTGGTGATCAAACCAAATGGCGAACCTATGTGTTTATGCAGTTGCCCATCCAATCCGTAATAACTGATGCCTTTCGAAGAGCCTAACCAAACACCATTGTCATCGCTTATCAGGCAGTTGGGGCTAATATTGTCTTCAACAAGAGTGATTTCTTGAATAATAGAGCTGTCATCCGGGATTCGATACACGCCATAACTGCTCGCAAACCACTGCGCTCCATCCTTCGCTTTTTCAATATCGACGACTTTGCCAAACCGTTCGCTGGAACGACTAAAGCTAATTCGTTTATCAATGAACGAGTAGAAGCCATGATCCGTTCCTATATAGATGCGACCTAGCAAGCCTACATTGAGAGCGGTGATCTTCGCAGGCAAGAACTTGTCGACTAACCAGTCAGTGCCATAACTCGTCAGTTTCATGGTTTCGATAGATAACGAATAGAGGTTTTGCCCAGAGGTCATCCAAAGAACGTTATCGGCTTGAAGCGCAAGGTTTTCAACACGCACTCCCTCAATTGGCCTTGGTAAATCAAGGGCTTCGGGTTGTAGTGTTTCCGTATTTAGACTGATGATACCTTGTTCGGTCGCCAACCAAATGGAAGAGCCAAAGATCTCAAAATCATTAACAGGGTTAGAGTAAACACGAATTGGGTTCTCTTCACTTTCAGAATCAACCAAGTAGAGCCCCATTGAAGACGCGACCCAAGATAACTGGTCACTGACAGGCAGTACTTTATTGATCACCACACTACTCGAATGCATGCCCATTCCAGTTAGGGGTGTTCTCGAGAAGGTTTTGCTGAACAGTGAGAAGTATCGGATACCGTTGTTTGTCGCAACCCACATACCACCAGCATGATCGTTTATCAACGAATATATTTTCTCACCCGGTAACGAGAAGTCTTGACTAGCGGCTTGTTCGAATCGAGTAATTTGTCCCGTAATAAAGTTGTAGCTAATAAGGCCGTGCTCTGTACCAATCCAATACTGGTCCGAAGTTTCGGCCAACGAGAGAACATGCGACCCTTTAACGATGGTCTCTTTGTCTGGGTTCGCGAGATCAACAATCACAGCACCATTTAAAGTACCGATCACTAACTCACGTCGAGCATTCGAAAAATAAACCGTCTCAATATGGTTCTTGTCTGATGCGGTGACATGGGTAAACTCTTGATTCTCTGAAAGGTAAACGCCAGAACTGGTCGCTAGCACCCACTTTGATAGTACCCACTCAGCGTCGTTAATCGCAATGTCACTGCTGTTATTGTATCGGTACAGTTTAAGTAGAGAGTAGGTGTTGAATTCTAAAGATTGAGTGTTGTAGGTATAGAAATTACTGCCGTCAGTAACCCAAATATAATCGCCTGATGCACCGATATTCGCTATTTCAGCGCCGGGACTTAGGCTAAACGCCAATTCGTTGCCAATTCCAGGGTTATGTCGATAGACCTCATTGTCGAAAAATGTCCAAAACTCATCGTTCAGAAAGGCGACTCTTTCCGAAGAAAATTGCAGTAAGCTTCCCTTGCGAGGGAATAGAGTTCGACCATCGTAAAAGAGTACTTTTCCATGCACATCATGAACCCAGAGCCCACCTCCAGCACCTAAATACAAGTTTTTAGCCGCAAGGAAATTCCCTTGCGCTTGAACGGGCAAAGGATAGAAAACGGAGGGCGAGGTATTTACCGCTAGAACGCTAAATGAAATGCTCATTAACATGAACATTTTGAAGATAATTCGATACAACTCTTAATCCTGAACAGCAACAACACATGAAATTTTGGGTACCACAACGTCTTATCGTTGCTAAACCAAAAACTGAGTTTTTTTGTGCTTATTATTATCTTTCCATTTTAGCGGAAATTAGAAAAGGAGAAAGGAGGTTTGTTATTTGTTAGGAGGTTTTATCTTAGCGGTCACGAAAATGCCGCAAAAAGCGGCATGATTCATAAATTAACGAGAGCAAAGTAGAGTAAAGAATACTCGTTTATGACTTACTTCTCGTCTAAGCAACTTGTATAGCTATCTGTAAGTTGCTGAAGAAAATCGAAATAGCTTCCACTCTTCACTTCAACTGTTGAACCGATAGGGTCAAGCTGACCTTGTTTTGCGTTACTTCCGCGCGTCACTGATTCAATCACAGCAGGAGTGAATTGAGGCTCAGAAAACACACATTGAACGTTTTCGCGTACTATCGTTTTCTTAATAGCGATCAGGCTTTTTGCACCCGGCTTACGCTCTGGGCTCACCGTAAAGTGACCTAAGTTATTTAGCTCAAACTCTTGCTCAAAGTAACCATACGCGTCATGAAAAACGTAGTAACCTTTGTCTTTCACGGGTGCAAGTTGCTCTCGAATAGACTGTTGCTTCTCTTTCAATGCAATCAGGAATGAATCGAGATTCTCTTGGTACGCCATTGCGTTGTCTGGATCAGATTCAATCAACTTAGCTGAGATGTATTTTGCAGCTACTTCAACTTGCTCGATACCTAACCAAAAATGCGGGTCATGGCTACCGTGGTGGTGCCCTTCATGTGCATCGTGGTCATGCTCTTCGTGTCCGAACTCTCGCAAGTTGATTCCGGGAATATCACTGATCTTGATAACATTTTCTTTTGAACCAATCACCTTAGTCAGAAAGGCTTCTAGGTCAGGGCCGAACCAGATGACCATATCGGCACTATGAACTTTTTTGACATCCGATGGCTTAAGCGCATAATCATGCGGCGAAGCATTGCTGTTCATCAACACATCCGGCTCACTAACGCCTTGCGTTAATTCTGTCACAATCATTTGAATTGGTTTAAAGCTTGTTAGAATAGTATTGGCACTTGCGACACTTGGCGCTAAAAGCAAAGTAGCAAGTATAAAAGATGAACGTGACATAATCCCTCGATAATAGAAAAGTAGCTTAGGCTTGAGGTAAATGTTACATTATAACATTAGCGAATTGCAAATGAGTTCTATTCATGGATAACTTAATCCAACTAGATTCTGTGAGCGTCGAATTTGACGGTCGAAAAGTTCTAGACAACATCTCTCTAAATTTAGAGCGCGGCAGAATCACCACCCTGATTGGGCCAAACGGTGCAGGAAAGTCGACATTAGTAAAAGTGGTACTGGGTTTACAGACCAAATTTTCAGGCACAATAACAAAAGCTAAAAAACTGAAAATTGGCTATGTACCACAAAAATTAAAGCTCAATGATTCCCTACCGCTCAACGTAGAGCGTTTTCTAAAACTCACTGGCAATTTCAGTCAGCAAGAGATCCTTGAAGCATTGAAGCTTGTTGGTGCTGAACATCTGCAGAAGAGTAACATGCACCAGCTATCTGGCGGAGAAAACCAACGTGTGCTCATTGCTCGTTCATTGCTAAGAAGACCAGATCTACTGGTTCTCGATGAACCGGCTCAAGGCGTCGACGTTCAAGGGCAAATAGACCTGTATGACTTGATTGACACCATTCGCCACCGCTTTGGTTGTGCCGTATTTATGGTTTCACACGATCTGCATTTAGTGATGGCAAAAACAGACGATGTTATCTGTTTACACCACCACATCTGTTGCTCAGGCGCACCTGCAGACATCAAACACCATCCTTCGTATATTGCGCTCTTTGGCACCGCGACCCAAGAGACGCTAGCGTTTTATCATCACCAACACGAACATCACCATCATGATCTCGCAGGCCAGCCTGTCGAAGGCGACGTGCATGAATGTTCAAACCATAAACACGGACACCACTAATGCTTGAGTTTCTTCTTCCCTCTATTTTGGCGGGTTTGGGTATTGCACTAATTGCAGGCCCACTAGGTTCATTCGTGGTGTGGCGTAAGATGGCTTACTTTGGTGACACGCTTGCTCACGCTTCTTTGATGGGCTTAGCACTTGGCTTTCTGTTCAACATTAACTTGTATTTCGCGCTGCTGATTTGTTGTTTGATGCTGGCCGTGTTGCTAGTGACTTTACAAAAACAAAAGCTGGTCGCGACCGATACCCTACTCGGTATTTTGGCGCACAGTGCGCTATCACTTGGTTTGGTTGCTGTCAGTTTCTTAGATAACGTTCGTGTTGACCTAATGAGCTACCTATTTGGTGACTTGCTGGCAGTATCTCCAACGGATTTAGTGTTCATCTATGCGGGTGCTGCTGTGATTGGATTAGTACTTGCTATCTTTTGGCGACCACTACTATCAACGACGGTTAACGAAGATCTCGCGGCGGTTGATGGCATCAACATTGATTTAATGCGTCTGATTCTGATGCTATTGGTCGGTATCGTGATTGCTGTCGGTATGAAGTTTGTTGGTGCGTTAATCATGACATCGCTACTGATTATTCCTGCAGCAACGGCAAGGAAGTTCTCGAGCACACCTGAGCAGATGGCCTTCCTTGCATCAATTATTGGCTCTATCGCTGTATTCGGTGGATTAAGCTTGTCTTGGTTCTATGATACGCCTGCTGGCCCGTCTGTGGTTATCAGTGCGGCAGCAATGTTTATGCTATCTCAAATGGTTAGAAGTCGAGCTTAGCACTTAGCACTTAGCAGTACGATCTCGTATCTCGAAAACATAAAAAAAGGCTTGGTCAGTGACCAAGCCTTTTTAATATCGTTTTCAATTAACTTCTATCTCAATCGATAAAAGCCAGCTGATTACCAACCCGTGATTTCACGTAGGCCTTTACCGATGTCAGCAAGAGACTTAACAGTCTTAACGCCTGCTGCTTCTAGTGCTGCGAATTTATCTTCAGCAGTACCTTTACCGCCAGAGATGATTGCGCCTGCGTGGCCCATACGTTTGCCCGGAGGAGCAGTAACACCAGCGATGTAAGATACAACTGGCTTAGTTACGTTTGCTTTGATGAAATCAGCCGCTTCTTCTTCCGCGGTACCACCGATTTCACCAATCATTACGATTGCTTCAGTTTCTGGGTCTTCTTGGAAAAGTTTCAAGATATCAATGAAGTTTGAACCTGGGATAGGGTCACCACCGATACCAACACATGTAGACTGACCAAAGCCTTCATCTGTTGTTTGCTTAACTGCTTCGTATGTCAGAGTACCTGAACGAGATACGATACCTACTTTACCCTTCTTGTGGATGTGACCAGGCATGATACCAATCTTACACTCGTCTGGAGTGATAAGACCTGGACAGTTAGGACCGATCATGCGAACGCCAGTTTCTTCTAGCTTCACTTTAACGTCGATCATATCTGTTGTAGGGATACCTTCAGTGATCGTTACGATCAGTTCGATACCTGCATCAATCGCTTCTAGGATTGCATCTTTACAGAAAGGAGCTGGTACGTAGATAACTGTTGCTGTTGCGCCAGTTACTTCTACCGCTTCACGTACTGTGTTGAATACTGGAAGGCCTAGGTGAGTTTGACCACCTTTACCAGGTGAAACACCACCAACCATTTGCGTACCGTATGCGATAGCTTGGTCTGAGTGGAATGTACCTTGACCGCCAGTGAAACCCTGACAGATTACTTTAGTGTCTTTGTTAATTAATACAGACATTATTTAGCCTCCGCAGCAGCAACAACTTTCTGAGCAGCATCTGTTAGAGATTCAGCTGCAATGATATCAACATCAGAATTAGCAAGTACTTCGCGACCTAGGTCTGCGTTTGTACCTTCTAGACGAACAACTACAGGAACTGTTACGCCGACTTCTTTAACTGCACCGATAATACCTTCAGCGATCATGTCACAACGAACGATGCCACCGAAAATGTTTACGAGTACTGCTTTAACATTGTCATCAGAAAGGATGATCTTGAATGCTTCAGCTACACGTTCTTTTGTCGCGCCGCCGCCTACATCAAGGAAGTTTGCTGGCTTGCCGCCGTGTAGGTTTACGATATCCATCGTACCCATCGCAAGGCCTGCACCGTTAACCATACAGCCAACGTTACCATCTAGTGCTACGTAGTTCAGTTCCCACTGTGCTGCGTGTGCTTCGCGCTCATCTTCTTGAGATGGATCGTGCATTTCACGTAGTTTAGGCTGACGGTACATCGCGTTTGAGTCGATGTTGATCTTGCCGTCTAGACAAAGCAGGTTGCCTTCGCCAGTAATTACAAGCGGGTTGATTTCTAGTAGAGCTAGGTCGTACTGAGAGAACATTTTGCCAAGACCCATGAAGATCTTAACGAACTGTTTGATTTGATCGCCAACTAGACCAAGTTTGAACGCCAGTTCACGGCCTTGGTAAGCTTGAGGGCCTACTAGAGGATCGATCGCTGATTGGTGAATCAACTCTGGAGTTTCTTCAGCGATTTTCTCAATGTCCACACCGCCTTCAGTTGACGCCATGAATACAATTTTACGCGTTGCGCGGTCAACAACAGCACCTAGGTAAAGTTCGTTAGCAATGTTTGATGCTTCTTCAACTAGGATCTTAGTTACAGGCTGACCATTAGCGTCTGTTTGGTAAGTCACTAGGTTTTTACCTAGCCACTTTTGTGCAAACTCTTTAACGCCTTCTTTGGTGTCATGTAGCTCTACGCCGCCCGCTTTACCGCGGCCACCAGCGTGTACTTGACACTTAACGACTTTCTTGGCTGTACTGATACGACCTGCAGCTTCGAAAGCTTCTTGTGCAGTATCACATGCGAAACCTTCTGGTACAGGCAAACCGAATTCTGCAAACAGCTGTTTGGCTTGGTATTCATGCAAATTCATTTTGATATTCCGTTTATTTTCCCTTAAGGGATTATTATTTCCATAACGACACAGTTTCCTGTGTTACGTCTGTAGGGTCTTCTCAAAACAACTGCTGTCCATTTTCTAATGGCTTTACAGTTCAATTGAAGGCCAGACGTTGAGCAGCCTAGCCTTTGAAACTTTTTACGTCTAGCTAACGGGGTTAACTAGACGTTTTAGCGATACTAAACGTCTAATAGCAGACGTGCAGGATCTTCTAGAAGCTCTTTGATGGTCACTAGGAAGCCAACTGATTCACGGCCATCGATTAGACGGTGGTCGTAAGAAAGCGCCAGGTACATCATTGGTAGAATCTCTACCTTGCCATCAACAGCCATTGGACGGTCTTGGATTTTGTGCATACCCAAAATTGCCGCTTGAGGCGGGTTGATGATTGGCGTAGACATTAGAGAACCAAATACACCACCGTTTGTGATAGTGAAGTTGCCGCCCATCAGTTCATCAACCGTTAGCTTGCCGTCACGACCTTTGATTGCTAGCTCTTTGATGCCTTTTTCGATATCAGCGAAACCTAGTGTGTCACAGTCTTTGAGTACTGGAGTCACTAGACCACGTGGCGTAGATACCGCCATGCTGATGTCGAAGTAGTTGTGGTAAACGATATCTGTACCATCAATAGAAGCGTTCACTTCTGGGAAACGCTTCAGTGCTTCTGTTACTGCTTTCACGTAGAAAGACATGAAGCCAAGACGCGTATCGTGACGTTTCTCGAATTGGTCTTTGTACTGCTTACGAAGGTCCATGATTGGCTTCATGTTCACTTCGTTGAAAGTAGTCAGCATTGCTGTGCTGTTTTTCGCTTCTAGAAGACGGTTTGCAACTGTCTTACGCAGGCGAGTCATAGGCACGCGTTTTTGGCTGCGAGCCGCTGCTGGCGCTTCAACTGCTGGTGCAGATGCTGCTGCCGGAGCCGCTTTCGCTGCTGCTAGGTGTGCGTCGATGTCTTCACGAGTAATACGACCACCAACACCAGTGCCTTTAACGTCAGCTGGTTGTAGGTTGTGCTCAGCAAGCAGGCGACGAACAGCTGGGCTTAGCGCGTCGTTGTTCTCTTCTGTTAGCGCAGCTTTATGGCGCTTATCAGGAGATGCTTCTGTATCTTCAGTGGTGTCTTTCGTTGGTTCACCAGCGACAGCACCCGGCTTGATTTTAGCCAGAAGCTGCTTAGAAAGTACCGTAGCACCCTCTTCTTCGATGATAGCTTCCAGAACACCCGCTTCAGGAGCCGGTACTTCTAGAACTACTTTATCTGTTTCGATATCTACAATGACTTCATCACGTGCAACCGCTTCGCCCGGTTTTTTGTGCCAAGTAGCAACTGTTGCATCAGCCACAGATTCAGGTAAATCTGGAACCAGAATTTCAATTGTCATGTGCGTATTTTCCTTTTACTTCTAGTTCTTAAGTAGGGTCAAAGCGTCGTCAACTAACGCTTTTTGTTGTTTCAAGTGTACTGACATATAGCCAACAGCTGGTGATGCTGATGCAGGACGACCTGCGTATTGAATATCAGCACCTACTGGGATAGCAGCTCGGAAATTATGTTGGCTACTGTACCAAGCACCTTGGTTTTGTGGCTCTTCTTGACACCAAACGTAATCGACTACATTTGTGTATTGTGCGATGGCAGCTCTCACATCCTCATAAGGGAACGGGTAAAGTTGCTCAATACGTACAATAGCGACATCGTCTTGCTCGTTCTTACGTCTTTGGTCAAGCAGGTCAAAGTAAACCTTACCTGAACAGAACACGACGCGTTTTACGTTCTCAGGAGCCAGATCATCAATTTCTGCGATAGCTGGTTGGAACGTGCCTTCTGCCAAATCTTCAAGAGAAGAAGTACACAGAGGGTGACGAAGCAATGACTTAGGTGACATTACAATCAGTGGACGACGCATTGGTCTAACAACCTGACGGCGAATCATGTGGTAAACCTGAGCTGGTGTTGAAGGAACAACAACCTGCATGTTTTGTTCAGCACATAACTGAAGGTAACGCTCAAGACGTGCAGAAGAGTGCTCCGGGCCTTGGCCTTCATAACCGTGAGGAAGCAGCATAGTTAGACCACATAGACGTGCCCACTTTTGCTCACCTGATGAAATGAATTGGTCGATAACAACTTGTGCACCGTTTGCGAAGTCACCAAATTGAGCTTCCCAAAGGGTTAGACCGCTTGGCTCTGCTGTCGCGTAACCATACTCAAATGCGAGTACCGCTTCTTCAGATAACACAGAGTCAAACACTTGGAATGGCCCTTGTTTATCATGAATGTTCGCAAGAGGAACATACGTGCTTGCATCTGATTGATTGTGCAGTACTGAGTGACGGTGGAAGAACGTACCACGACCTGAATCTTGGCCTGAGATACGAATACGCTTACCGTCGTCAACAAGTGTTGCGTATGCCAGAGTTTCAGCCATACCCCAATCGACTTGTTTCTCACCATTCACCATGGCAGTACGATCGTTGTACAGTTTATTTACTCGGCTTTGCAGCTTGTGGCTGTCCGGGTATTGACAAAGTTTGGTACCAAGCTCTTTCAGGCGCTCGATATCAATCTTGTTATCCCACTCGATGTTCCAGTCGTGACCTAGGTAAGGAGACCAGTCTACTGAGTGAAGTGCCATTGGACGCCACTCTTTAACCACAACTCCACCGTGATCAAGTGCATCACGATATTCGTTAACTAGCTGAGTTGCTGTATCAATACCAAACTCACCGCGCTCCATTAGCACGTCAGCGTAAAGCTTACGTGGTGTTGGGTGCTTCTTGATTTTTTGGTACATCAAAGGCTGTGTTGCATTCGGCTCATCGGCTTCATTGTGACCGTGGCGACGGTAACAAACCAAATCAATAACAACATCACGCTTAAACGTATTACGGTAATCCAATGCAAGACGCGCAACAAACGCAACCGCTTCTGGATCATCAGAGTTAACGTGGAAAATCGGAGCCTGAACCATCTTCGCGATATCGGTACAGTACATCGTAGAGCGTGTATCGCGAGGGTTAGACGTTGTAAAACCAACTTGGTTGTTTACAACGATACGAACCGTACCACCTACACAGAAACCACGAGCTTGAGACATGTTAAACGTCTCTTGTACTACACCCTGACCAGCGATAGCTGAGTCACCGTGGATAGTAATTGGAAGTACACGGCTACCATCATTATCACCAAGGCGATCTTGACGTGCACGTACTGAACCGATAACTACCGGGTTTACGATTTCTAAGTGAGATGGGTTAAATGCTAGTGCTAAGTGAACGTTGCCGCCTGGCGTTGCGAAGTCCGCAGAGAAGCCTTGGTGGTATTTCACATCACCAGTACCCCACGTGTCATCGTGCTTGCCCGCAAACTCGTCAAACAGGTCTTGTGGCTTTTTACCAAGCACGTTGACCAACATGTTTAGACGACCACGGTGAGCCATACCAACAACAACTTCACGCATGCCTTGTCCGCCAGCATGACGAATAATTTCTTTCGTCATTGGGATAAGAGCATCACCACCTTCCAACGAGAAGCGTTTTGCGCCTGGGAATTTCGCACCAAGATAGCGCTCAAGACCTTCAGCAGCAGTTAGCTCTTCTAGGAAAGCTTGCTTTTCTTCTTTGTTGAAAGAGGGTTGACCAGATACAGACTCTAAACGTTGTTGGATCCAACGCTTTTGCTCTGTATTTGTCATGTGCATGTATTCAGCACCAATAGAGCCACAATACGTTTGCTTTAGAGATTTGTAGAGATCTTTAAGCACCATCGTCTCTTGGCCAATGGCGTAAGAGCCGACGTTGAACGTCTCATTGAGGTCATCTTCGGTAAGAGTGTGGAAAGAAGGGTCCAGTTCATCAACTGTCGCTCTTTTCCATAAACCTAGGGGGTCTAGATTTGCTGCTTGATGCCCTCGGAATCGATAGGCATTAATAAGTTGCAGAACCTTTACTTGTTTCGCATCGACATCTGGATCACTAACTTGGACACTGTAATGCTTTGTTTCTTGAGCGAGTCGACGGAAGTATTCACGAACACGAGAGTGTGGTTGTTCCACTGTCTCTGAAGCTTGCACAGGCAGTTCTTCAAAAACACTTCTCCATTCGTCACTTACCGAATCTGGGTCACTTAGATACAGTTCATAGAGTTCTTCTACGTACGTTGCATTGGCGCCAGCCAAGTGTGAAGACTCGAGCCATGCCTTCATCACGCCGTTGTGCATATTTTCCCTTAACCAGTAGTTTTCACGTTTGCTGCGGTCTATGCCGAGCTATTAAAAGGCCGCCCCAAAACTTCTAGGGCGGCAATTTTTATATAACTTAAACCGAACGATTCACTAGCATGGTCTTGATGTGACCAATAGCTTTCGTCGGATTTAATCCCTTAGGACAAACACTTACACAATTCATGATGCCATGGCAACGAAAAACGCTAAATGCATCATCAAGATCGGACAAACGTTCGTCTGTCGCTGTATCTCGGCTATCAATTAGCCAACGGTACGCTGCAAGCAGGCCTGCTGGTCCGATGAATTTGTCAGGGTTCCACCAGAATGATGGGCATGACGTTGTACAACATGCACACATGATACATTCGTACAATCCATCTAAATGAGCACGCTCATCAGGGCTTTGTAAGTTTTCACGAGCCGGTGGCACATTGCCATCAGACACTAAGAATGGCTTCACTTTTTCGTAGTTATCGTAGAACTGAGTCATGTCTACAATCAGGTCACGAACAACGGGTAAGCCAGGCAGTGGGCGAATCACAATCTTGTCTTGGCCCGAAAGCGCAGACAATGGCGTGATACACGCTAAGCCATTTTTACCGTTCATGTTCAAACCATCCGAGCCACATACACCTTCGCGGCATGAGCGACGGAATGAGATTGTTGGATCTTGCTCTTTCAACAGAATAAGCGCGTCCAAAAGCATCATGTCTGAACCTTCATCCACTTTTAGAGTGTATTCCTTCATATAAGGCTTCTGGTCGACATCTGGATTGTAACGGTATAAAGAGAAATTCAGTTTCATGGTCATATCTCCTTAGTACGTACGTGCTTTTGGTGGGAACGCTTCACGATGGATAGGTTCCATGTTTACACCACGTTTAGTCATGCTCTCTGACTCTGGGTTGTAAAGTGAGTGGCATAGCCATTGCTCATCATCACGGTCAGGGAAATCGAATCGAGCGTGTGCGCCACGGCTCTCTGTACGGAAGTTTGCAGCAACAGCCGTTGCGAATGCCGTTTCCATCAGGTTTTCAAGCTCTAGACACTCAATACGTTGAGTGTTGAACTCTGTAGACTTATCAGATAGGTGTGCATTCTTCAGACGCTCGCGAATCGCTTTTAGCTCTTCTAGGCCTTCAGCCATTGCTTTGCCTTCACGGAATACCGAGAAGTTGTTCTGCATACATTGTTGAAGATCTTTGCGGATTTGCGCTGGATCTTCGCCATCTGTACTGTTTTCCCAACGGTTGTAACGCTCTAGTGAACGTTCAATGTCAGCTTCAGTTGCAGGTTTCGCTTCGTCTTGCTTCTTCAATGTCTCACCTAGGTGTAGACCTGTCGCACGACCAAATACCACTAAATCAAGCAGTGAGTTACCACCTAGACGGTTAGCACCATGTACTGATACTGATGCGATTTCACCACAAGCAAATAGACCTTGGATTTCAACATCGCTGCCGTCTTCGGTTTGCTTAATAGCTTGACCAGAAACTTGTGTTGGAACACCACCCATCATGTAGTGACATGTCGGGATTACTGGGATTGGCTCTTTCACTGGATCAACGTGAGCAAAGGTACGAGAAAGTTCACATACACCAGGAAGACGAGATTCAAGCGTCTCTTTTCCTAGGTGATCAAGCTTAAGCTTAATATGTGGACCCCAAGGGCCATCGCAACCGCGACCTTCACGAATTTCAACCATCATTGAACGAGCAACAACATCACGACCCGCTAAGTCTTTAGCGTTTGGTGCGTAACGTTCCATGAAGCGTTCGCCGTCTTTATTGAGAAGGTAACCACCTTCACCACGACAACCTTCCGTTACCAATACACCGGCACCAGCAATACCCGTTGGGTGGAACTGCCACATTTCGATGTCTTGCATAGGAACGCCAGCACGGATCGCCATACCAACACCGTCACCAGTGTTAATGTGTGCATTGGTTGTTGATGCGTAGATACGACCAGCACCACCAGTCGCAAGGATTGTTGCCTTCGCTTTGAAGTAGCAAACCTCGCCCGTTTCCATACAAAGCGCGGTAGTACCTAAAATTGCACCATCTTCGTTTTTAACAAGATCCAGTGCATACCACTCAGAGAAAACCGTCGTTTTGTGTTTAATGTTTTGTTGGTAAAGCGTATGAAGCAGTGCGTGACCAGTACGGTCGGCTGCAGCTGCGGTACGAGCCGCTTGCTCACCACCAAAGTTTTTAGATTGACCACCGAAAGGACGCTGGTAAATAGTACCGTTCTCAAAACGAGAGAAAGGCAGGCCCATTTTTTCGAGTTCGATTACCGACTCAGGACCGTTTTTACACATGTATTCGATAGCGTCTTGGTCACCGATGTAATCAGAACCTTTTACTGTGTCATACATATGTTGTTCCCAATGGTCTTCATGCGCGTTACCAAGAGCAACAGTGATGCCGCCTTGCGCTGAAACCGTATGAGAACGAGTAGGGAAAACTTTAGAAAGCAATGCACAAGAAAGGCCTTGCTCAGAAATTTGCAGTGCGGCACGCATACCTGCACCACCAGCGCCGATCACTACGGCATCAAACTCACGAACAGGAATAGTCACTTACGCACCCCACAAAATAAACAGACCAGAGAAGAAATATCCAAGAAGAACTGCAACAACACCGACTTGAAGACCAACACGCAGTTTTGCGCATTTGATGTAGTCAGTTAGTACTTGCCATAGGCCGATCCACGCGTGAACCAAAACAGAAGTAAGCGCTAACATGGTGAAGACTTTAGTGAAGGTTCCACCAAAGAATTGCGTCCAAGATGCGTAAGAGATATCACCAGAGAAAGCACAAAAGCTAACTAGGTAGATAGTGTAAAGCGTCATAATGATGGCAGTAGCACGAATCAATAGATAATCGTGGACACCATTACGACCAAAAGTAGAAACGTTGTTTACCATACTAAGATCCCCGCTAGTAGAGACAATACCGCTGTTGCTGCGAATGCAACCTTAGCGCTCTTCGCGCCAGATTCCAGCTCTTCAAAGTGACCAAGGTCCATAAGAAGGTGACGAATACCACCAGCAATGTGGTAAGCCAAAGCGGTTAAAATGCCCCACAGAATAAACTTCACGAAGAAACCATCGACAATGTCGCTAGCTTCGGCAAAGCCTACTGGGGATGAGAGGGAAATGGATAGTAACCAAAGCAAAATTCCAATCGCGACAAAAGTTATCACCCCAGACACACGGTGTAGGATGGAAGCTATTGCTGTGATTGGAAAGTGGATGGTCTGTAAATCTAAATTAACAGGTCTTGTCTTTCTTTCTTTCACGGGCTTGCTCACTCAGCTCCATTGAGCATTATGGTCATTAAATAACCTTATGATATTGTTATGGACAAAATTTGATTGTAAACCTTCAAAATTTAACATTAACTTAACAAATAACTGAAGTTGAGCCTTAGATAATTGTAAAATAATTGTTAACTACTCGATTAAGAAAGACACCTCACATTTCTTCTTAGCCTTGCATTTATAAGGTTTTAACCAAACTTTTCAGCGTCACTATACGACTGGCAACATTCTAATACAATTGATGTAACAAATAATGCTACACAGACCAGATTTTTAACGAATTTAATGTAAAAAACACTAACAAGTGCACACAAAGCTTCAGAAAAATTGACTTTCCCACGTAAGACCAGTAAAAAAATGGCACATAAACATCCTGGACGGATTAAATAATAAACAAAGGAGATTGTTATGGCGGATAAGAAAGCTACCCTTCACATTGAAGGTCAAGCGCCAATCGAGCTGCCGATTACAGAAGGTGTACTTGGTACTCCAGTGATCGATGTTCGTACACTAGGTTCTAATGGTTTTTTCACTTTTGACCCTGGTTTTCTTGCCACTGCATCCTGTGAGTCTCAAATCACTTTTATTGACGGTGGAAAAGGCATTCTTTTACATCGTGGTTATCCAATCGACCAACTTGCCAATAACGCTGATTACTTAGAAGTATGTTACATACTTCTTTACGGTGAAGCCCCATCTCGAGCTGAGTACGAAAAGTTCAAGACTACCGTGACACGTCACACTATGGTGCACGAGCAAATCGCTAGTTTCTTCCACGGCTTCCGTCGTGACGCTCACCCTATGGCTGTAATGTGTGGTGTTGTAGGCGCTCTAGCGGCGTTCTACCACGACTCACTTGATGTCAACAACGATACACACCGTGAAATTGCGGCATACCGCCTGATTTCAAAAATGCCAACACTGGCTGCAATGTGTTACAAATATTCAATCGGTCAGCCGTTTATCTACCCACGTAACGACCTAGGCTACGCAGAAAACTTCTTACACATGATGTTTGCAAACCCATGTGAAGAGTATGAAGTGAACCCTATCGTTGCTCGTGCAATGGATAAGATTTTCACTCTACATGCTGACCACGAACAGAACGCTTCTACGTCTACAGTGCGTCTTGCTGGTTCATCTGGTGCTAACCCGTTTGCGTGTATCGCAGCAGGTATCGCATCACTTTGGGGCCCAGCTCACGGCGGTGCAAACGAAGCTTGTCTGCGCATGCTTGAAGAGATCGGTAGCGTAGATAACATTGAAGAATACGTTGCGAAAGCTAAAGACAAAGATGACCCATTCCGTTTGATGGGCTTCGGTCACCGTGTTTACAAGAACTACGACCCACGTGCAACAGTAATGCGCGAAGCGTGTCACGAAGTGCTTAAAGAGCTAAACATCCAAGATCCACTACTAGACGTGGCGATGGAACTTGAGCGTATCGCTCTTTCTGATGAGTACTTTGTTTCTAAGAAGCTATACCCGAACGTAGATTTCTACTCAGGTATCATTCTGAAAGCAATCGGTATTCCAGTATCTATGTTTACAGTAATCTTCGCGATGTCTCGTACCATCGGTTGGATTGCTCACTGGAACGAAATGCACAGCGATCCGACGAACCGTATCGGTCGTCCTCGTCAGCTATATACTGGTGAAGAACAACGTGACTTTAAAGCACTTCACGAACGTGAATAGTTGCTATAAATCATAATGTTAAAAGGGGTTGATGTGAGAACATCAACCCCTTTTCTTTTGTACGCTCTCAACTTCGTCATCCTCAAGAATGCGAAGTGAACGAATAAAATAATATCGTCATCCCCAAGAACGAGGGACGAATGAGTTGGGGATCTCCTTAAGCGAGCAGATAAACTATACAGGTTACCTGCTCAATTCTAGAGAACGACGCATACACTCGACTCGTACCCCTTATCTCGCATCTGCTCTTAAACTGGGTTATCGATATCAATAAACTCAACATCCAAGCCATGTTCTTCCGCTAACCATTCACCTAACGCTTTTACACCGTATCGCTCAGTCGCGTGGTGGCCAGCAGCAAAATAATGAATGTCTTGCTCGCGTGCTGAGTAAGTAGTGCGCTCAGAAATTTCACCAGAAATAAAAGCATCAATGCCTTGAGAAGCCGCTAGCTCAATGTAGTCTTGACCACCACCAGTACACCAACCGACGGTCGTTATCATTTTGTCTTGGTTTTCTGGAGCGATATGCAGTGGTTTACGATTTAGAGCTTGATCGATTTTTGCTGCGAATTCAGTACCTGTCATTGGTGTTTTTAATTTACCAAACATAGCAACCGATTGTGGGTGCCCTTCCAAACCGCCTTCGACTTCTATCTCAAGTAACTCCGCCAGTTTCGCGTTATTACCAAGCTCAGGGTGGATATCAAGCGGCAAGTGATAACCTAAAAGATTGATGTCATTTTTAATCAAGGTACGAATGCGCTTGCCCTTCATGCCACGAATCGCTTCTGACTCGCCTTTCCAGAAAAAGCCGTGATGGACTAACAAAGCGTCTGCGTTCAGTTCTACCGCTTTATCAATCAAGGCTTGAGAAGCCGTAACACCAGTAACGATTCGCTTCACTTCTGTCGCGCCTTCAACTTGAAGACCATTAGGACAGTAATCTTTAATCTGCTGTGGCTGCAGTTTTTCGTTAAGTAGCTTTTCTAATTGTAAGTTAATCATTTTTCTTTCCAGCTTACCTTTATAATAACGTCGTTATATCAATTTACGGGTAGAATGTCGAAAGCCCCACGATGAGTTTATGAGGAAGAGATGACAGCACTGCAACGTTTTTACCAATGGGTCATCGACTCACCGCCATTACTAGAAATCAAGCCACCGGTTTCGGATCTCAGTGCATTCTCTAGCAACCATGCCATCGACTCATCACATACTTATGAGGGTAATCCTAGATTAGGTTTCCTCTACCAATATCTATGCGAGCAAGTGATCGCTGCCTCACCGAATTACTCGATAAAGCACGACGAGATTCAGATCAATGTGGAAGGCAGAACTCTCGGTGCAATCGACTTTATTCTTAAAGAAGAGAGCAGCCAAAAGCTGGAACATTGGGAAGTGGCGATTAAGTTTTATCTGCTCCACGAACAAACATGGTTTGGACCCAACTCTCACGACCAATTGGATAAGAAACTCGACAGGATGCTCAGCCACCAACTCGAAATGTCCTCTTCTGCCGCCTTTGTTGAGCAATATCCAGAAATCGATGTCGACTCAAAACACTTACTGATGCAAGGTCGTCTGTATACCAACCCTTTCTTAGAGCAAAACATACCGACAAAATGCTTGGGCTATGACATTAACCCAAGCCAAGTAAACGGATTTTGGTGCTATCAAAATCAGGCTCACCAGATCACCGAAACACTCTATCCTCTAAGCAAAGAGCAATGGGCCGCTGGAACGGATGATTTCAGCGGTGAACCCATCGCCGAATTTGGTGATCGCTTCGTTCATGGGCAAACCAAGTCTGGTCAATTCTGGTTTGTGATGCCGCAAAGCTGGCCACACGGCTAATCCATTCGTCATGAACTGACTTAGTCTAGCCACTTACTCACAGACTGTCTCGTCCTAAAATACGT
>NZ_JBFRJM010000053.1:0-75818 GCF_041468865.1 Vibrio sp. 10N.286.52.C3
TCTAATATAATTATTTTATAGAAAATAAATTCACTTTAGATAGCTTAAGTAAAGTCATTATTCTTTGTGAGGTTTGATTTAGTTCAAGAAATGATCAATTCGGCGAGTATGGCTGTTAGGTTATTGCTTCAGCGTAGCAACAAAAACGCGCCCGAAATGAGGCGCGTTTTTGATCAATACGTTTAAGAGACGGTATCTACTGCGTAACAGGCTTGACTTGTTTGGACTGTCTTACTGCCAGAATAAGTTGTGGCAGCAGTGACATCACGATCATGCCAGTCATTAGCGAGTATTGGACTGGAGTAAATGATTCACCCATTAACACCATACCGGTCACGATGCCAGCCACTGGGTTGGCGATGCCACCGAAGGTGAAATCAACCACAGACATACGTTGTAGCAACCACACATACATGCCGTAACCCAGTGCAGTATTTAGACCAATAACCCAAACCAAGCCCATCGCATTGCGAGTATCGAAATGAGTCACAGCATTAACATAAGGCTGCGGGTCGATGAATGCATGAACGCCAGACGCGACAGACAAAATCGTACCGCCCAGAATCAGTTGCCACGTTAATACCTTCCACCAGTGCATGCGATTACCCAGTGACTTGGTAATGCTGCTGCCGATAACGATACACATGATCGCGGCGAACATTGCGCCTAAACCTATTGGGTTCAGAGCAATTTGGCTTGGGTTAAAGAGTACCCACGCTAAGGTGATCAAGCCAATACCTGAAAGGGCTTGAATCAGGTGTGGGCGCTGTTTTTTCACTACCCAGTGGAAGATCATCGCGAACACCGGCACAGAGATCATACCCACGCCAGAGATTGCCGAAGGTAGCGTTAGCGCCATCACGAAGATCAAGCCAAAGAAGGTCGCGATATTGATAAGGCCCAGTGTGAAAATGATCTGCCACTCGCCTTTTTTAGGTAGTGTTGGCTTTACTGCTAGCAATAACAAACCAGCAGGTAACGCACGCAAAGCACCCAATAATAATGGTGGCCACTCCTGTAGCGTAAATTGCGTCACTGCATAGGTTGTTCCCCAAAAGAACGCGGGGATCATTGCTAATAATATGTTCATCTGAAATATCTTTACGTTAAGATAACTATTGTGTGAACTGTATACTGAGAACTAGTGGTTGTAAAGTATCTTTATGTTAAACTAGTTTGAAGTAATCAGACTAACAACGGAGCGAGATTGCAAATGGATGCTATCGACCGCGTAGTAGAGCAATGGGCAAAGGAAAAGCCCGAACTAGAAACTGAGCCTATGGCAATGATGGGTCGGATTATGCGTATTGCCAAGTATATGGAGACGCAAGTTGCCGAGCTTCATAAAAAATACGACATGAAGCTGGGTGAGTTTGATGTGCTGGCGACGTTACGACGTTCTGGAAAGCCTTACCGACTGACTCCGTCAGAACTGATCGGGTCGATGATGCTGACATCAGGTGCGATGACCAATCGCCTTGATAAGCTAGAAGCCAAAGGGCTGATCAGTCGTGAGCACAGCAAAGAAGACAGACGCAGCGTGAGTGTCCAGTTAACTAAAGATGGTCTTATTCTGATTGACCAAATGATGACTGAACATGTCGAAATGCAGAAAAAACTGGTTAAATCATTGTCTGCGAGTCAGAAGAAGAACACCAACCAACTTCTGAAAACATGGTTGAGCGCGTACGAGTAGTTTTGCTGATCTTCCTTTAGATTCAATGAAAAACCGAAGCCTAATCGCTTCGGTTTTTTTGTTCCTGTCTAAGAATTTCAAGTACAGCGAATTGGCGAGTTAAGCTTGCAGCATCTCGTCACTGAACAGTTCTGCGCAGCCAATGCCATTAATGGCGCAGCTCTCGTCGATATCTGAAATGTCACCGCTGACACCAATCGCGCCAAGTACCGTTTTGTCCTTATCTCGAATCAGTAGCCCCCCTGGAACTGGCACCATGTTTCCGTGTGCGAGTACGTTTACGGCGGAGATAAATGCTGGTCGATTGTCAGCATCTTGGGCCAGTTTTCTTGAGGAACAGCCCAGTGCGAGTGCTCCCCATGCTTTAGCGATCGCGATGTCTGGTCGCATCATGCTAGAGCCATCTTGACGTTGCAAAGAAATCAGCTTGCCACCGCTGTCTAAGACGGCGACCGTCAAAGGTTCTGTGTGGATCTTGTTTCCTGCTTTTAAGGTGCCATCTATGATGGTTAACGCTTGTTGTAGAGTCAAACTTCCCATGTTATCTCCTAGTTTTTCAAGGGGCCATGTACCAAGCCAAGTCAGCCAATCATTACTCTAGTTGTGAATATCATCGACTGATTCAGCTCGGTACAAGAGTCCTAACTGGACTCTTGTAATAGCCCATAGCTGGGTAAAGTTAGGAAGGCAGCGAACTCTTCGGCTGTAGAAAGTTGATAGAAAAGATCGGCTGTCTCTTCAAATCGACCTGCAGCATAGCGCGAGTCTCCGACTTCATGTTTTATGGTGTCCAGCTCTTGGTAAAGCCAAGAGTGGAATAGTGATTTGGTAAAGGTTTGGCCATCATCGAGTGTTACCCCGTGGTGGATCCATTGCCAGATATTGGCTCTCGAGATCTCAGCGGTCGCCGCATCTTCCATAAGGCCGTAGATAGGTACACAGCCGTAGCCTTGAATCCAAGCTTCGATGTAATACAGCGCGATGCGGATATTCTTACGAACGCCTGCTTCGTCGCGGCTGCCTTCACAAGGTTTTAGCAGAGAGTCTGCATTGATCACATGCTCTGGGCTTTGGAAATCCATTTGGTTTATTTTGCCATCTAAGTGCTTATCAAAGATCGACATTGCCAAATCAACCAGTGCAGGGTGCGCGACCCATGTGCCGTCGTGTCCGTTCTGAGATTCTCTTTGCTTATCTTCGATAACCTTGGCGGTTACACGCGCCATCTCTTGCGGGTCTTTCGCTGGAATAAAGGCTGACATACCACCCATCGCCAGTGCGCCACGAGCGTGACAAGTACGCACCAACAGTTGGCTATAGGCGTTGAGGAATTCTTGATCCATGCCGATGCCGTGACGATCTGGCAGGATGCGGTCTTTATGGTTCTTCAGCGTTTTGATGTAGCTGAAAATGTAATCCCAACGACCACAGTTCATTGCCACGATGTGATCACGCATTGCATACAAGATCTCTTCCATCTGGAACACGGCTGGTAGCGTTTCGATCAATACTGTCGCGCGAATGGTGCCTTTTGGTACATGGAAATAATTTTCGGTGAAGCTGAAAATATCGTCCCACCATTGTGCTTCTTCCATGCTTTCAAGTTTTGGAATGTAGTAGTAAACCCCCAAACCTTGTTGTGCACGTGATTGATAGTTGTGGAAAAAGTATAAGGCGAAGTCCATCAAGCAACCGCCGATAGGCTGATTGTTGAATTGAATGGACTGCTCAGGTAAATGAATACCACGTGGGCGGGCAATCAGCAGTGCAGGATCGTCGTTTAATTGGTAACGCTTCTGTTTCTTCTCATCGAAGTAACTAATGGTGCCTAGGTTGGCATCTCTTAGGTTGATTTGCCCTTCGACCATATTGGCCCAAGTCGGGGAAGACGCATCCTCAAAGCAACACATGAAGACTTTCGCGCCTGAGTTTAGCGCGTTGATCACCATCTTTCTTTCGATAGGCCCGGTGATCTCTACGCGGCGATCCAGTAACTCTGGCGGCGGTGTTGCCACTTTCCATTCTTTATTTTGGCGAATGGAAATGGTGTCCTTTCTGAAATTGGGTAACTCACCCTCGTCATATTGAGCTTGTTTTACGTCGCGGTCACTTAGCAGGGCATGACGGCGATCTCCAAACTTATTCACGAGAGCTTCTAAGAATTTTAATGCATCTTTAGACAAGATCTCTTTGTACTCGGAGTTGTCCATCTTCCCAAGTACCTGCATACATTGTACTTCTTCTCTCTCTTTTACGTCATTCATCATTGTTGTCTCCTTTAAACAATACGATGTCACTTTGTATACAAAATGCTATTTTTAAGGATATTTATATTGCATAAATTGTAAACAAGCAAAGGGTATTTAACATTTATTTATCATTTGGTCTTTTTGTGATTTATTTTTACGTAAAGATATTTTATGTAAAGCAATGAATTGTAAGCTTTTCAGGGTGGGTGCTTACTCAAAATGGCAGCTTGATGTAACGAAATTGTTTCATTTTGGGGTTGATAAATAGCGAGGATGGTTCATAGTACACAAAAGTTAGTTTAATTGTATACAATCTGAACTGGAGGTTCGAATGGCAATTATGAAAGCGATTGAAGCAGCGGTAGAGGTGCTTAAACGTGAAGGTGTAGACATCGCATTTGGTGTTCCCGGCGCAGCAATTAATCCTATGTATGCGGCTATGAAAAAGCTCGGAGGAATCGACCACGTCTTAGCTCGCCACGTAGAGGGTGCATCGCATATGGCCGAAGGGTACACGCGCACTAATCAAGACAATATTGGTGTGTGTATTGGTACCTCTGGCCCTGCGGGAACGGACATGATCACGGGTCTTTATTCTGCGTCTGCAGATTCGATTCCAATTCTATGCATCACAGGCCAAGCGCCACGTGCTCGTCTTCACAAAGAAGATTTCCAAGCGGTCGACATTGAATCTATCGCTAAGCCTGTGACTAAGTGGGCAACCACGGTACTGGAACCTGCTCAAGTGCCACGCGCATTTCAAAAAGCCTTTCATTTAATGCGTTCGGGTCGTCCGGGTCCAATCCTGATTGATCTACCGATTGATGTTCAGTTGGCTGAGATTGAATTTGATATCGATACCTATGAACCGCTAGAACCTTATAAGCCACAAGCGACACGCGCGCAGGTTGAGAAAGCATTAACCATGATGTCTCAATCGGAAAAACCGCTGATTGTATCCGGTGGTGGCGTGATTAACGCTGGCGCATCTGAATTGTTGCAACAGTTTGCCGAGATCACTGGTGTTCCTGTGATTCCAACCTTAATGGGTTGGGGATCGATCCCGGATGATCATGACTTAATGGCGGGCATGGTAGGGCTACAAACTTCTCACCGTTACGGTAACGAAACCATGCTTAACTCTGATTTTGTGTTTGGTGTCGGTAACCGTTGGGCAAACCGTCATACTGGCTCTGTGGATGTTTACACCGAAGGCCGTAAGTTCGTACATGTGGACATTGAACCAACCCAAATCGGTCGTGTGTTCTGCCCGGATTTAGGCATAGTCTCTGATGCGAAAGCTGCACTAGAGCTAATGGTTGAAGTGGCGCAAGAGTGGCGTGATGCTGGCAAGCTGCCGAACCGAAATGCTTGGGCAAGTGAGTGTCAGGAACGCAAGTCGACCATGCTGCGTAAAACCAATTTCGATGAAGCGCCAATGAAACCGATGCGTGTTTATGAAGAGATGAACAAGGCATTTGGTCGTGACACTTGTTATGTGAGCACCATTGGTTTGTCGCAAATTGCAGCCGCTCAGTTCCTGCATGTTTATAAGCCGCGTAACTGGATCAACTGTGGTCAGGCTGGCCCATTGGGTTGGACAACGCCCGCTGCATTAGGTGTACGAGCGGCTGATCCAAATCGCGATATCGTTGCTATCTCTGGTGATTACGATTTCCAATTTATGATCGAAGAACTGGCAGTAGGTGCTCAATTCAATCTGCCATACATTCATGTGTTGGTGAACAACTCGTATCTAGGCTTGATTCGCCAAGCACAGCGCCAATTTGATATCGATTATTGTGTACAACTGGCGTTTGATAACCAGAATGCGCCAGAGCTTGAAGGCTACGGTGTTGACCATGTTGCCGTTGTTGAAGGCCTAGGCTGTAAGGCAATTCGAGTTCGTGAACCAGACCAAATTGCCGCTGCGTTTGAGCAAGCAAAAGAGCTGATGAACAAGCACAAGGTGCCAGTGGTCGTTGAACTGATTCTTGAGCGAGTAACCAACATTGCGATGGGCGTAGAGATCAATGCTATTAACGAGTTTGAACCGCTTGCCGAAAGCCGCGGCGATGCTCCAACGGCGCTGGCGTACAAGTAATCATTAAGTCATGTGTATCCGTAGAGCTGAGGTTTAGCTCTACGGAAAGTCTCCAATAGAGCGAGGCTTTACTACAAATAACCAGATTTTTACAGATAAAGAATAAGGACAGAGTCATGGCAAAATTTGCAGCAAACTTGTCAATGTTATTCACGGAAGTTGATTTTATGGATCGCTTTGAAGCCGCCGCAGAAGCGGGCTTTCAAGGTGTGGAATACCTTTTCCCTTACGCCTTTGATGCTCAGGCAATCAAAGCAAAGCTCGATACTAATAACCTAGAGCAAGTGCTATTTAACTTGCCTGCGGGTGATTGGGACGCTGGCGACCGTGGTATCGCGGTAGACCCAGCAAGAGTTGAAGAGTTTCAAGCGGGTGTACCTAAAGCCATCGCTTACGCAAAAGCACTCGGTTGTACTCAAGTGAATTGCTTGGCGGGGATTGTTCCGCAAGGTGTGACCCAACAAGACGCGCAATCGGCGTTTGTGATTAACCTGCATTACGCGGCGAACGCGCTAGCAGCAGAAGGCATCAGCTTAGTGATCGAAGCGATCAATACCCGCGATATTCCGGGCTTCTTCTTGAACACCACTGAGCAAGCCAAAGCGATAATCAAAGAGGTAGGGAGCGATAACCTTTCTATCCAATACGATATTTATCACATGCAAATTATGGAAGGCGATCTTACGCCGACCATGCAGCAGAACATTGGCCAAATCGCACACGTGCAACTGGCTGATAACCCAGGCCGACACGAACCGGGTACTGGCGAAATCAATTACCCATTCGTGCTCAATTATCTTGATGAACTTGGCTATCAAGGGTGGGTTGGCTGCGAATACAAGCCGAAAACAACAACGACAGAAGGCCTTGGTTGGCTGCACCAGTACCGTTAATTACGTCTGGTAACCCTCAAACGTTAAGGAGAACAACATGTCTAAAATTGCATTTATCGGAACTGGCATCATGGGGAAACCTATGGCGAGTAACCTTCAAAAAGCAGGTCACGATTTGATTCTGTCGGATCACTTTAATGCAGCACCTGCCGATCTTGTGGCAGCAGGCGCAACGGTCTGCCATTCACCCGCAGAAGCGGCAGAGGCGGCGGATGTCATTATCCTAATGGTGCCGAATACGCCTCAAGTGGAAGACGTCCTGTTTGGTGACAATGGCGTCGAGCAAGGCCTCACCGCAGGTGGCGCTGTTGGAAAACTGGTTATCGATATGAGTTCTATCTCGCCAATCGCGACCAAAGCCATTGCAGCGCGAATCAACGAAGGCGGTGCTTCATACCTTGATGCTCCGGTATCAGGTGGCGAAGTAGGCGCTATCAATGCAGCGCTGACTATCATGGTCGGCGGTGAGCAAGACGCCTTTGATAAAGCCCGTCCGCTATTTGAAATCATGGGTAAGAACATCACGCTGGTGGGTGATAACGGTGCAGGTCAAACGTGCAAAGTGGCTAACCAAATCATCGTTGCTCTGAATATCGAAGCCGTGTCTGAAGCGTTAGTCTTTGCTTCAAAAGCCGGTGCCGATCCAGCACGCGTACGTCAGGCTCTATTGGGCGGCTTTGCTAACTCTAAGATATTGGAAGTGCACGGCGAGCGCATGGTTGAAGGCACATTCGACCCTGGCTTTAGAATCTCACTTCACCAGAAAGATCTGAACTTAGCACTAACGGGCGCACAAGAATTAGGTGTTGCACTGCCGAATACGGCGAATGCTCAGGCGTTGTTTGGCGAGTGTGCCGAAATGGGCGGTGAAGGTTGGGATCACTCTGCGCTTATCCAAGCGATAGAGAAACGCTCTGACCACTCGATTCGTTAATCTAGTTAACGGTTTATCCGTTTAGTGGTTAATCAATCAACCGATTATCCGTTAATTAATTGGGGCTGCTATCGATTCGTAGCCCAACAGTTTGTTTATAAATCGCGTAGTTTCGTCTCCTTTTATACGCGTTCCTGATACAAGGCAGAGGTTGAAGTTGTTCCTTTCCAACTTGATCTTAGCAGGCACCCTTTGGCCTTGTATCGGGGTTCTTTTTTTCTCCGTCAACTAAGGAGTGGCTGATGGACATTGATGCTAAGCAATTTCTGCAAACCCTTTTCTCAAGTGCTGTTAATCAGGCGCTACCTAAAAATCACATCGAACCTTTTCTTCCTCAAGACATTTTTTATCGCTCTGCTAACCAAGCCGGGCGTACTGTGGTGATAGGAGCAGGAAAAGCGGCCGCGTCAATGGCAGCAGAGCTTGAAGCGGTTTGGCAGGCAAAGAAACAACAAGACCTTGCACTGCGTGACCTTGAAGGCTTGGTGGTGACTCGTTATGAGCACACCGCCCCTTGTGAACATATTGAGGTGATTGAAGCAGCGCACCCCGTGCCAGACGCGATGGGTTTAGAAGTAAGCCAACGTATGTTGCAATTGGTGAGTGGCTTGAGTGCTGACGACACAGTGATTTGCCTACTGTCTGGCGGTGGCTCTGCTTTACTAAGCTTGCCCGGTGGCGACATCAGCTTGGCAGAGAAGCAACAAATCAATAAAGCGTTGCTTAAATCGGGCGCCGCTATTGATGAGATGAACTGCGTTCGTAAGCATTTATCTTCGATTAAAGGTGGGCGATTAGCGAAAGCTGCTTACCCGGCAAGAGTGGTCTCTTTGGCGATTTCAGATGTGCCGGGCGATGATATCAGTGTGATTGCATCGGGCCCGACCGTGCCAGACACCACCACCCGTTTTGATGCGATGGCAATACTGGAACGCTATCGAATAGAAACACCACCTTCGGCATTCGAATGGTTGAACAACCCAGAGTCAGAAACGGTAAAGCCGGATGATGAGTGCTGGAAAAACGCCGAGCACCATATTATCGCCACCCCGATGTCGGCATTGGAATCCGCTGCGGCAGAGGCTGAAGGCTTAGGCATTCCGGCTTATGTGTTGAGTGATTGTATAGAGGGAGAGGCGCGAGATGTCGCGAAAGTTCACGCAGCGCTGGCTAAGCAAGTGGCCAATCATAAGCACCCGTTTGAGACGCCTTGCGTGATACTTTCTGGTGGCGAAACCACGGTAACCGTTAAAGGGAATGGTCGCGGTGGGCGTAACTGTGAGTTCTTGTTGAGCCTATATAACGAGCTTAAAGGCCAAGACAACATATTTGCATTGGCTGCTGATACCGACGGGATTGATGGCGTGGAAGACAATGCGGGCGCATGGATCACGCCTCAAACATGGCAACAAGGTTCGAGCCTGTCGCTTAAAGCGCAAGACTACCTCGATGCCAACAACAGCTACGATTTCTTCAAGCAAGTCGATGTGCTTCTTACCACGGGGCCGACGCTGACAAATGTGAATGACTTCCGCGCAATATTGATTCTTTAACTTGAACAGTTCAAAAACACGGTATGGAATGGTCGCTTCTTAACAAATAGAGCGGCCATTTTATTGTTATCAATGCGGTGACCTTGAGTTCTGAGATTATCTTCTGGACTAATGAAGCACGTTGATTACTATGATTTTAGTAACGAGCTGTAAAGGATGCAATATGTCTAGGATCAGACAAAAGAATCAAGATTTAATCATCGAAGTCGCGTGTGAACAATTCGCCACTCATGGTTATGCTGCAACAAAAATGGCCGATATCGCGAAAGCGGCCGACATTCCCAAGCCTAACGTATTCTATTATTTCAGCTCAAAAGATAAGCTCTACAACGCTGTGCTTGAAACCGTCACTCAGCCTTTACTAGAAGCGTCTCGTCCGATTGAAGAGCTCAGCGATCCTGTTGAAGCCTTGTCTCAATATATTCAAACCAAGCTGATCATTTCTCGCGATCATCCACATGCCTCTAAGGTATTTGCCAATGAAGTGATGTCTGGCGCTAAAGTATTGCCGAAAGAGATTGGTGACGAGCTGTATAAGCAATCCCAGATGATTCTTGATAAGTTCTCGACATGGTCGGCGCAGGGCCTAATGGACGATGTTCCCGCTCATCACCTGATGTTTACCATCTGGGCGGCAACTCAAACCTACGCCGATTTTGGCTGGCAGATTTGCAGCGTGATGCAGAAGGACCAACTCGATGATAAAGACTATGCCGATGCCGCTGAGTTCATCACTCAGCTAGTGATTAAAGGCTGTGGTGTGAAAGGGAGCACTTGAAAGCTGGAGAGTCTTGCTGAGAGTTGCTTTAAGCTTGCTCTTCAGGAAATTGAAATGCCTTATCGTAGAATAAGGCATTTTTTACGCTTGTATTTTAGCTGTATGAGGCTTAGCCAACTAACAAGAAGAAGAGAGCTGTTGCGACAATACCTATCAATGCGTAGGGGAATTGAGTGGTTGCGTGTTGCATTGAGGTACACCCGGAACCTTGAGCTGACAATACCGTTGAGTCACTAAAGAAACATGAGTGACTGCCCGCTGCTGATGCCGAAAGCAGAGCCGCAATAGTTAAATGTAGAGGTACGCCAAGTTGTTCGCCTAGAGGCAATACGATTGGCATAGCAACTGCAAAAGTTCCCCAAGAAGATGCGGTAGCAAACACCAATGCACCGGTGATCATAAAGATAATTGCTGGGAAGTAAGACGCCGATAGATAAGGGCTTACTGTCTCGATGACATATTGTGTCACTCCTAGAGAATCATTCACAGACTTCAGCATGAATCCACCAATCACCGTTGCCAATGGCAGCAGCATAACTTTGATTCCGTCGTAGACAGCTTCAAACATATCATTCATTGAGATTAGACGTTGAACACCATAGAAGCAGATAGTAAAGATAATTGCGACAAATACGCCTGCTAATAGATCAATACCGAAGTACCAGCTTGCACCAACTAACACCACCATAGGCAATAGGAAGTTGATTAATCCCATCGTTGGGTTGGTGTGCGCTGTAATATCTGCGCCAAAGTCGATGTCTGTTGCACCGTCAGGACGTACTTGACCTTTCTTCGCTCGTTCCTCAGCCTGCTTCATTGCGCCTAAATCCGGCATCTTTTCTAACGCAACGAGAAGGACGATTATCAGCGTAACCCAGCCATAAGCCATGTATGGAATCGCTTCAATATATGCTTTGATACCCTCACCAGCTTCAGCCACTCCATTCGCTTCAAGCAGTGAGCTAAAGAAAATAGCCCATGTTGATATTGGCACCAGAATACAAATCGGCGCAGCGGTGGAATCGACTAGATAAGATAGTTTTTCACGGGAGATGTTGTATCCGTCAGTAATCTTCTTCATCGATGATGAGATAGCGATCGCGTTCAGATAGTCATCAATAAAGATCATGATGCCGAGGAAAAAGGTCATCAGCATAGATTGTTTACGGCTCTTAACCTTTGTGACCAACATATCTGAAAAGCTTAAAATACTGCCGCCTTTTTCGAGAATTGCGATTAATCCCCCCATCAGTCCGCAAACTAGAACGATCCATGCAATGGTTTCGTTCATCATTACATCCATCGATATGCCGACAATTTGCTCAACGGCTTGCGCAGGATTGAGTAGTAGTACACCAGCGATGGTACCACTAAAAAGCGCCTCTACGGTGCGGTGTGTAGTTAGGGCGAATACCAAAACAAGTGCGGTAGGGAGAAGGCTCATCCATCCATAGGCCTCTCCTTCTTGGTGGTTCAATCCAATTGATGTGAAGAAAATGAAAGTCGTGACAACCAATAGAGATACCATGATGTGTTGACTGTTGATCTTCAGCGGCGCGTCCAACGCCTTAGTTTGCGTAGTCATACGTGTAGTTCCTTTGTTTATGCTGAGTGCAACATCCAGTCGATTTCTAATGGAGTGATGGCGCGTTCAAACTCCGCCAGTTCACTTCGTTTACAAGCTAAATATAGATCGACAAACTCTTTAGAGATGTACGGGGTCAGCTCACTGCGTTCTAGCTGATCGAGAGCTTCAGACATACGCAGAGGTAAGTCTATTGCATCATCACTGAGGGAGTTAGGACATTGGTCTTTGGTATAGTTTTCACTCGCTAATACTGCGGATAGTACTACTGCAGCGAGAATGTAAGGGTTAACGTCAGCTCCCGCAATGCGGTGTTCAATTCGGCGATTGTTGCTGTCGCTGATAGGAACACGCAGTGCGACACCACGATGGTTCTCGCCCCAGTCTGCTTTCGTTGGCACGTAAGCTCCTGGAACAAAGCGGCGGTAAGAGTTAACGTTAGGGCAAATCAAGGCCATGGAATCGGATGTTTGAGCAAGCATCGCGGCCATGGTTTGATAAAAGAGATTACTGGGTTCACCATCTTGTTGGCTGAAGTGGTTATTGTCGTTGGAATCCACCAAGCTAAGGTGGATGTGCATACCGTTACCAGCTTGCTCACTAAATGGCTTAGCCATGAAGGTAGCATCGAAATCATGTTGATTAGCAATTTGACGAATTAGGCGTTTGACGATGATGATTTCATCACACACTCGTAGTACATCTTTAGAGTGGTTGAAGTTAATTTCGAATTGTCCTGGGGCGGATTCAGATAGTGCCCCCGAAGTATTTAACCCTTGTTCTTGAGCGACTTTGTTAAGATCGGCCAAAAAGTCTGCGTAATCATCCAAACCATCTAAGTCATAGACTTCGGTATCTTTTTCTCGTGATTTTTTGTTTGGGTTGATGGCTGTTTGTAGTGCTCCCATCTCACCCCGCTTCCTGTCTATTAAGTAAAACTCTAGCTCTAAGGCAACACATGGATGTTGATCTTTGGTGTGTAACTTTTCGAGAATTTCACTGACGATATTACGAATAAAGAGCGGGTTTGGGGTGTGGGCTGACTCATCCATCATACTCAACATTATTTGGCCCACTTGCTCTTTAGCGGTAGGCATCAATGTATCCGCAATTGGGAAACACATGTTGTCTGGTTCTCCCAATTCTTCACCTAACCCTGCTGTTTCAACCACATTACCTTTGGTATCTAAAGTAATTGTCGAGAGGGGAAGAGCTACTCCTTTATGCAGCTTGTGTAGTGCACTTACTGGGATGCGCTTGCCTCTTGGTGTGGCATTGATGTCGGTAAAAATCAGATCAACAAACTCGATGTTGGGCCATTTTTGTCGAAAATTTTTAACTTCCTGTAGATACGATTCCATTGTGTTCTCCAACTAGCCTCTATTTGGTAAATTAAAAGTAATAAAAAAGAAACAAGTCAATTGTACTAATTAGACTAAAGTCTAGTTTTAAAGGTTATTTCCTTTTAATACATAAGCTTGCGTTGATTACTTTGAAATTTACAATTTTATTGAAAGATGTTTCTGTTAACTATTTTGTAACAGTTGATTGTGTTTTGCTCAATATAATGTCCAAAATTAGTCGTTTTTTTGACCAAAAAGGTGGGTTTGGTCACGCTTTGGTCATAATATCGAACATCGGTGTTGATAATTTTGTACATGATTTGTAGTGTAAGTGTTAAATAAATCGAGCACGGAAGTAACATGTCTAGAACAAGCAAACCCATTATTGGAATTGTTAGTTGCGCTAAAGAATTGGGTGGCTATCAAATACAGGCAGTGAATAATTTTTACCTCACGGCTGTGAAAGACTTTGGTGGGTTGCCACTGATATTGGCTCCGGATATGGCAAGTGAAGACGTTGAGCGTCTTCTTAACATCTGCGACGGTTTTTTATTTCCGGGGAGTCACTCAAATGTGGCACCACATCATTACAACGGCACTCATGAAGAGTCTAAGAAAGATGAAGCTCGAGATGAGCTTTCCTTTACTTTGATTCGTCAAGCGATAGACAAAGACATTCCGTGTTTTGGTGTTTGCCGTGGATTTCAAGAGATGAATGTTGCTCTGGGAGGCTCACTGAACCCAGCAGTTCATGATTCAGGTTTCAACGACCATAGAGAGAGTGAGGTCGAAGACTTTGAGGAAAAGTACGCTCCATCACACGCGGTGTTGGTGCAAAAACAAAGTTTGTTTGAGAAATGGCTGACTGAAAATCATTGGGAAAACACTATCTTTTTTGAGGTTAATACTCTTCATAACCAAGGGGTTGACCAATTAGCTCCCCAACTGACTGTGGAAGCTAAAGCACCGGATGGTTTAGTGGAAGCGTTTAGTCTTCCAGGGCAAAAATTCTTTGTTGGCGTGCAGTGGCACCCAGAATGGAAAGCAAAAACGAATCATTTCTCTCAAATTTTGTTTAAAGAATTTATGATGGCGGCCTCTCTATAAGTTAGGAGCCACCTACATGGACAACCAAGAGATTGGTAAAAATATTGTTCGATTAAGAAAAGAACATGGATTGTCACAACGAGAATTAGCCGAACGAGCAGGTATTACACATAGCGCGATCTCTTCGATTGAGAATGCGAAGGTAAGCCCTTCAGTAAGTTCGTTGCAAAAAATAGTGAATGTTTTTTCTTTATCTCTTTCGGAGTTTTTCACACTTGAACAACCCAAAAGCGATGAAGTGAAGGTTGTCGTTGCACCTGAAGAGTTGGTTGAAATGGGCAGTGAGTCGGTTTCAATGAAATTGGTAACCAACGGCAGCAAAGAACAGGTAATTGGATTTTTGATTGAAGAGTATGCCCCCCACGGCACAACGGGTGCGGCGGAAATTAAACATGAAGGCGAAGAGATCGGCACTATTTTAGAGGGCGAAATCACTCTGGAATACAAAGAGCAATCTTTTGTCCTTAAACAAGGTGAATCGTACATTATTGATACGACGCAGCCGCACAAGTTCACAAATCACACAGACAAGGCTTGTCGAATGATAAGCGCGCATACGCCAACCACATTCTAAGTGGGCCTTGCCTTGTTGTGATAACAAGGAGAGCGTATGAAAACCCAAGAACAATGGATTGAACTGAGAAACAATCTAAACATCGAAAATCGTGCCTTTATTAATGGCGAATATAGCGCAGCTATCAGTGGAGAAACTCTAGATGTTGTTAACCCGGCTACCGACGAGACACTGACCCAGATAGCTCGTTGCCAAGAAGAAGATGTTGAGCTTGCGGTAACATGTGCTCGTCAAGCTTTCCTTTCTGGTGAATGGAGCAACAGCGCTCCGTCATATCGCAAAGCGGTACTCAGCCAATTTGCAACGCTGATTGACCAACATCGTGAAGAACTTGCGTTGCTGGAAACCCTAGATACGGGTAAGCCAATCAGCCATAGCTTTTCAACCGATATCCCTGGTGCTGCAAGTGCACTGCGTTGGTATGCAGAAGCCATCGATAAAGTGTATGGGGAAGTCGCGCCAACGGAACAAGATGTACACGCCTTTGTTTCTCATCAAGCTATCGGTGTTGTTGCAGCGGTAGTTCCATGGAACTTTCCATTATGGTTAGCTTGCTGGAAACTTGGCCCTGCATTAGCAGCAGGTAATAGCGTTATTCTTAAACCCTCTGAAAAATCTTCTCTCACTGCTATTTATATTGGTCAACTCGCCAATCAAGCAGGCTTACCACGTGGCGTTTTTCAAGTCGTTACAGGCTTTGGCCATGAAGCCGGTGATGCTTTAGCGAAACACCATGACGTCGACTGTATTGCATTTACGGGTTCCACTCGTATTGCTGGTCAATTAATGGTTCGTTCTGGTGAAACCAATCTTAAGCGTGTGTTTGCTGAGGCTGGTGGTAAGAATGCCAATATCGTATTTGAAGACTGCGAAGACCTCGATCGTGCAGCCGCAGAAACCGCTGGTGGTTGCTTCTATAACCAAGGCGAAGTCTGTGTCGCTGCAACTCGTTTATTAGTGCACGAAAGCATCAAAGATCGCTTTGTTGATAAAGTCATTTCTGCGGCTCAATCCTTTATGCCGAAAGACCCAATGGACACCTCATCTTCGATGGGAGCGCTCATCGATCAAGGTCACAAATCAAAAGTGCTTGAATATATAGAGCTTGGCCAAGCGGAAGGTGCAGTTCTTCGTTGCGGGGGTGATGTTGAAGGCAAAGGTGCATTTGTTGAGCCGACCATTCTTGATAACGTTGACAATAAAATGCGTGTCGCCCAGGAAGAGATCTTTGGTCCTGTACTTTGTGTTATCTCATTTAAAGATGAAGCTGAAGCCGTCGCAATCGCCAATGACTCAAAATACGGTTTAGGTGCGGCGCTTTGGAGCAATAACATTAACCGCGTACACCGTGTAGCTAAACAGCTTCAGGCAGGTTCTGTTTGGGTGAACAACTACAACGAAGGTGATATGACCGTCCCTTTTGGTGGGTTCAAAATGAGTGGTAACGGCCGTGATAAATCACTGCACGCCATCGAAAAATTCACAGAAACCAAAACCACTTGGATTCGCCTTCACCCTTAGCCTGCTGATGATTAATAAAGGAATATCACTATGAATAAGCATACGGATTCGTTTTACGCCCACTCTATCCCGAACATGCCAGAGTTCCCACAACTGCAAGACAACATTGAGTGTGATGTGTGTGTGGTTGGGGCTGGGTTTTCAGGTTTATCTTCGGCTCTTCATTTAGCCGAGAAAGGTTTTAAGGTAGTGGTACTAGAGAGTGCCAAAGTTGGTTTTGGAGCAACTGGTCGTAATGGTGGACAGATCGTCAATAGCTACAGCCGAGATGTTGATGTAATAGAAAGCCGTTACGACCAACCCCAGGCTAAAGCCCTGTGTGACATGATTTTCGAAGGCGGAGATGTCATTCGTGGCCTAATCGAAAAATACGATATTGAGTGTGACCACAAACGCGGTGGCCTATTTACCGCGCTAAACAAAAAGCAGTTAATAGGTTTAGAGCATCATAAGAAAAACTGGGAGCGATATGGTAATGACCAGCTCACCATGTTGGATGCTAGCCAAGTAGAAGAGGCGGTTGGTACTCAAGCTTACACCGGTGGCTTGCTTGATATGCGAGGTGGGCACATTCATCCGCTTAAACTCGCATTGGGGGAAGCCGCAGCATTTGTTTCTCTTGGTGGCCAAATTTTTGAACAATCAGCGGTAACGTCCATTGAAAAAGGTGCGAATCCTGTTGCAAGAACAGCGAGCGGTAGCGTGAAGAGTAAATACTTGGTGTTAGCTGGCAACGCCTACTTAGGTGGGTTGGCTCCGAATATCAGTAACAAAGCCATCCCATGTGGAACTCAAGTCGTGGCGACAGAGCCGCTTACCGATGAGCAACTAAAACAGGTTTTACCAAGTGACTACTGCGTTGAAGACTGTAATTACTTACTGGACTATTTCCGATTGAGTGCCGACAAACGCTTGTTGTTTGGGGGCGGGGTGGTTTATGGCGCTCGTGACCCTCAAGACATTGAGTCTCTGATTCGTCCTAAGTTAGAAGGTATTTTCCCTCAACTTAAAGGTATCAAGATTGATTACACATGGACTGGTAACTTCTTACTTACCTACTCACGTATGCCGCAGTTCGGCGCATTCGACGACAATATTTATTATTTGCAAGGCTACAGTGGTCATGGAGTTACCTGTACTCACTTGGCTGGCAAGTTATTGGCAGAAGCCTTAACAGGGCATGCCGAACGATTTGATGCCTTCGCACAACTCAAGCACTACGCCTTCCCTGGTGGACGTCACTTCCAAATACCATTCACAGCAGTTGGCGCAGCGTATTACAACCTAAGAGATAAACTGGCTATCTAACCGGACGATAAGGAACATCCAATGAGTAGAGTAGTAAAATTCGCGGCCCTGCAACTGACCAAAAGCTGGGATCTGGAAGATAACCTAAATAAAGCTAAGCAAGCGATTCGTGAAGCTGCGAGTAACGGTGCCAATGTGGTTTTGCCGCAGGAATTGTTCGCTGCTCCTTATTTTTGTAAGAAGCAAGAAGCTAAGTATTTTGAGTTGGCTGAGGAAGTAGACAATTGTCTGTTGATAACAGAGATGAGTGCATTGGCAAAAGAACTCGGGGTCGTGATTCCAGTTAGTTATTTTGAAAAAGCGGGCAATACCTTCTTTAACTCATTAGTGATGATTGATGCCGATGGCACTGTGCTAGATAACTACCGCAAATCACACATCCCGGATGGTCCGGGTTATAGCGAAAAATACTATTTTAGTCCTGGAGATACTGGTTTCAAAGTATGGCAAACCCAGTTTGGTAAGTTCGGCGCTGGTATTTGCTGGGATCAATGGTTTCCCGAGCTTGCTCGTAGCTTAGCGTTACATGGTGCAGAAGCCATTTTTTACCCAACCGCTATTGGCAGCGAACCACAAGATCCAACTTTAGATTCTCGTGATCACTGGCAACGCACTATGCAAGGCCATTCCGCTGCAAACTTGGTTCCTGTGATTGCGTCTAATCGCGTAGGCACAGAATGTGATGATGGCATTGAAACCACATTCTACGGTTCTTCTTTTATTACCGATCATACTGGTGGCAAGTTGGCAGAAGCGCCACGTGATGAGGAAGCTATCATTTACGCGGAGATTGATTTAGCCGCAACGGCTCAAGCGCGTCACTCGTGGGGGCTGTTCCGTGACCGCCGCCCAGATCTATATGGCTCTGTGGGCAAACTAGCAGTTTAAAGGGGCAGACTATGCAGTTATCGACAACACCACTGCAAGATGGGTTCTACTTTCCAGCTGAGTTTCATCCTATTGAAGAAGTTTGGTTGGCTTGGCCAGAAAGACGAGACAATTGGCGTGATAACGCCCTTCCTGCCCAGCAAACATTCGCTAGCATTGCGAATGCAATAGCAGAAGTGACTAAGGTTTGTGTCGCCGTGAGTGCGAAGCAATTTGATAAGGCGAGAACATTGCTTCATTCAGATATTCGGCTTGTTGAAATCCCATTCAATGATGCGTGGATGCGTGATATTGGGCCCACAGTGTTGGTGAATCAAGACGGCGAGCGTCGTGGAATCAACTGGCAGTTTAACGCTTGGGGTGGTGACTATAATGGCCTCTATGAAAACTGGCAGCAGGACGACCTAGTGGCTAGCTCAGTATGTGACATTATCGGAATTGATCACTACAACGCCCCATTCGTTTTAGAGGGGGGCTCAATTCATACTGATGGCGAAGGTACGCTCTATACAACAGAAGAGTGTTTGCTTAGTCCGGGACGCAACCCTGAGTTGAATCAACAACAGATAGAAACACATCTCAAAGAATATTTAGGTATTGAAAAGGTCATTTGGCTGCCTAAAGGACTATTCGATGATGAAACTGACGGACATGTTGATAATTTGATGCATGTAATTGCCCCGGGGAAAGTGGTATTGAGTTGGACAGATGATCCATCAGACCCACAATTCGCATTATCTCGTCAGGCGGAACAAGTGTTAAAAGATCAATCTGATGCTAAAGGTCGAGAGATTGAAATCATCCGTTTACCGTTGCCAGGGCCTTTGCACTATAGCGAAGCAGAAGCAAGCGGAATTGATAAAAGTGATGGAATGACACGTGATGCAGGGGAAAGGTTAAGTGCTTCTTATGCCAACTTTCTTATCGCGAATGGTTATGTGTTTTTGCCATTGCTCGATGATAGAACTGACGAGCAGGCAATAAAAATATTGCGGCAAGCGATGCCTGAACATCAAGTCGTTGGTATACCAACGCGTGAGGTTTTGCTGGGTGGAGGTAACATCCACTGCATTACTCAGCAGATCCCTGCTTAGGAAAACCATTATTAAAACAATGAACTATTGGTTTTCTGCTTGGTAGGGTAACTATCAGTAGACGCCAAGGTAAAGCTGTCAAAAGGAATCCCCATGCAACAAATTACAAATCAATCATTGCTGTCGTTTATGGTGCTAAATCAAGACCAAGGTATTGCTGTAAGTAACCCCGCGACGGGTGAAATACTTGGTTATGCACCAGTGTCGTCTGAACATGACATTTTAGATGGGGTCGAGCGTGCAAGCTTCGCGCAAAAAGAGTGGGCTTTGCTGCCAGCCAAAACCCGTTCTGGTTTACTACAAAAATGGTATCAGTTGTTACTTGATAACAAGGAAGATCTCGGTCGCCTGATGACGTTAGAGCAAGGCAAGCCATGGGCAGAAGCACAAGGTGAGGTGTTGTACGGCGCAAGCTTTATCGAGTGGTTTGCTGAAGAAGCGAAGCGTACCTATGGTGAGACAATTCCAGCGCCAAGTAGCGACAAACGCCTTGTAACTATGAAACAACCTATTGGAGTAGCTTGTGCGATTACTCCGTGGAATTTTCCTATTGCAATGATAACTCGTAAGGCAGGTCCAGCACTTGCGGCTGGCTGTAGTTTTATTGTGAAGCCGTCTGAATCCACACCTTTATCTGCTTTTGCTGTAGCTGAGCTAGCATATCAAGCGGGCATTCCTCGTGATGTACTGCAAGTGGTATTGGGAGCGAATTCTCGTCAAGTTGGCGGTATTTTCACCTCACATCCTCTGATTCGTAAGCTCTCTTTCACGGGCTCTACGCAAGTTGGAAGAGTGCTGATGCAGCAAAGTGCAAACGACATCAAGCGAACGTCAATGGAGCTTGGTGGAAATGCACCATTTATCGTATTTGATGATGCAGATATTGATGCGGCTGTGCTTGGTGCAATGGCGTCTAAGTTTCGTAATGCCGGTCAAACCTGCGTCTGCGCTAACCGTTTTTATGTACATAACAAGGTGTACGATGAGTTTGTTGAAAAATTCAATGCGGCAGTGCAGCAGCTTAAAGTAGGCAATGGTCTAGAAGAGGGTGTAAATGTTGGTCCGGTAATCAGCGAATCAGCAAAACAAGGTATTCAGTCCCTCATTGACGGTGCAATCGAACAGGGCGCGAAACCAGTTACTGAGCCGAAAACTCTTGATGGTTTATTCATGCAACCTGTCGTTCTCAAAAACGTTACGCATGATATGGATATTGTCTCGCAAGAGATCTTTGGCCCAGTCGCTCCGGTGATCAAATTTGATGATGACCAACAGCTTATCGAAATGGCTAACGACACTATCTATGGCTTAGCGTCTTACTTCTATAGCCAAAATATCCACCGTGTATGGAAGATAGCAGAAGCGCTGGAATACGGCATGGTAGGAATTAACGAAGGCATGATCTCTACCGAGGTAGCCCCTTTCGGTGGAGTTAAGCAGTCCGGTATAGGGCGTGAAGGGGCAAAACAAGGTATCGATGAATACATGAGCATCAAATATCTCTGCTTTGGCGGCAACTAATCAAAGGACATGACAATGACAAATCAACAACTACATCAAAGAAGAAGCCAAGTTATCGCTCAAGGCATGGGCGCACTGTACCCACTTTATGTTGAAAAAGCAGAGAATGCTCACGTGTGGGATGTGGATGGAAATAAATATATCGACTTTGCTGCTGGTATCGCGGTGACGAATACAGGGCATGCAAATAAGCGTATCAACGAAGCGGTAAAGGCTCAACTGGATAACTTTTCACACACTTGTGCGATGGTAACGCCGTATGCCTCCTTTGTTGAACTGGCAGAAAAGCTCACAGAACTCGCCCCCGGTGACAGTGATAAAAAAGCGATTTTCCTGACAACAGGAGCTGAAGCGGTTGAGAATGCTGTGAAAGTAGCGAGAGCTCATACTGGCCGCAGTGGTGTGATTGCTTTTAAAGGTGGCTTCCACGGCCGCACTAATATGACCATGGGGCTAACGGGTAAAGTCGCGCCTTACAAAGCGGGCTTTGGCCCATTTCCAAATGAAATATTTCATGCACCTTACCCAAATGCTTTTCATGGTGTAAGCACAGAACAAAGCCTGCAAGCGCTCGATGATTTGTTTGCGTGTGATATTGAGCCATCACGCGTGGCGGCGATAATCTTTGAGCCTGTGCAAGGTGAAGGCGGTTTCTATCAAGCCCCCGCGGAGTTTGCTCAAGGCCTGCGTGAGTTGTGTGACAAATACGGCATTATGCTTATCGCGGATGAAATTCAAACGGGCTTTGCGCGCACGGGTAAAATGTTTGCCACTGAATATCTGGGCATTGAACCCGACATGATAACAATGGCAAAAGGTATTGCGGGTGGTTTCCCTATCTCAGCAGTAGTGGGAAAAGCCGGTGTTATGGATTCGGCACTACCAGGTGGCTTAGGTGGTACTTACGCTGGCTCTCCGTTGGGGTGTGTGGCTGGTTTAGAAGTCCTAAAAATTATCGAAGAAGAGCAATTGTGTGCTAAAGCAATGGGCATTGGTGAGGTTGTGAATGCCCGTATGAGCAAGCTACAGGAATCGGTTCCAGCTATTGGTGAAATACGTACCACTGGAGCGATGATGGCTATTGAGTTTACTGATCCAGAGTCAGGCAAGCCATTGCAGGACTTAACTAAAGCGGTGATAACGAAAGCACAAGAAAATGGTCTTATTCTGCTTTCGTGTGGTGTAAAAGCGAATGTAATTCGTCTGCTTCCACCATTAACTATTGAATCTGAAGTACTCAGCGAAGGCTTAGATAAGCTTGAGAAAATTATTCTGGAAGTTGTTTAGGATTTGAGTTAAGACATTGTATTTTAATATAAAGGTCATTGTAGATATTCTTTTCGTGCTTATAATGTCCCTTCCTGAAATGTATTTACACATTGAGGACGGGGCTGTGAATGAATAAGTAAGGCCGACATCACGTCGGCCTTTTTTCGCTTTTCTAGTTAGAGAGTATTTAATTATTCATCGCCAGTTTACCTAGCTTCATTGCAGCTGCATGGTGGCGGTGCATTAGTTGTTCCATGTCTACGCCAATCACAGCGCCATCGTTCACTCGCCACTTACCTGCAACCATCACTTTATCCGCTTGTTGAGCACCACAAAGTAGTAATGCGGCCAGTGGGTCGTGGCTGCCAGAAAAACGAATATCATCGAGCTTGAACATCGCGATATCGGCTTGTTTGCCAACCTCTAGTGTACCAATGTCGGTTCTGCCCATTGCCGCGGCAGAACCGGATGTCGCCCAGCGCAATGCATCAAAGTGTGAAACGTTGGCGGAACCATATTGCAGGCGTTGTAGATACATCGCCATGCGCACTTCGGCAATCATATTAGAGCCGTCGTTTGAGGCCGAACCATCCACACCTAGCCCGACTTTTACGCCTGCTGCTTCTAGATCGTTGTTTTTACAAATACCGGAAGCCAACATCATATTGGAAGTTGGGCAGTGACTGATACCAATGCCTGCTTTACCCAAACGTTTGATCTCTTCTGGATTGAAGTGAATACCATGAGCGAGCCAAGTGCGCTCGTTCAGCCAACCCACATCTTCTAGGTAATCAACTGGGCGCAAGCCAAACTTCTCTATACAGAAGTCTTCTTCATCGAGCGTTTCGCATAGGTGCGTGTGCATCATGACGTTTTCACGCTCACTGATCTTGGCGGTCTCTTTCATCAGGTCGGTAGTGACTGAGAACGGCGAACAAGGCGCGAGCGCGATTTGAATCATCGCCCCTTCATCACGCTGGTGGTAATCACGAATCAAGCGCTGGCTGTCATCAATGATGGTTTGTTCGGTTTGAATGGTGTGTCTTGGTGGCAATCCACCCTCATCTTCCCCTAGGCTCATGGAACCTCGGGTAAATATCGCTCTAACGCCCAGTTTCTCTGCGGCCTCGACTTGCAAATCAATAGCGTGCTCAAGCCCGTCTGGTAGCAAGTAATGGTGATCGGAAGCAGTGGTACAGCCCGACATCATCAGCTCAACCAGAGCAAGCTCTGTTGCGAGGCTCATCATCTCCGAATCGAGGTTGGCCCAAACTGGGTAGAGGCTTTGTAGCCAATGGAAGAGTTCTTTATTGAGTGCGCCGGGGTAGGCTCGCGTTAGGGTTTGATAGAAGTGGTGGTGCGCATTGATAAGCCCAGGAGTCACAACATGACGAGAGGCGTCGACGCTGTAATCTACGGGTAAGGTCGGTTCTTTGTGTTTGCCAACCAGCTCAATGATTGTATTACCTTTAATGACAATACCGCCTTCTGCATCAGCCAGTGAGCCAGTGTAGATTGCGAGAGGATTCTTAATCCAGATGGTTTCCATTCATAGTAGTCCTTAGCCATCTCAGCCTTTTCAGGGACGAGGGTCTTTATTGGTATTTGCTGTTGAAAGATAAATTCGAATCAGGGCGTTAAAACGTTCAATGCTCTAATCAGCCCTGATCCTACGGAAATCGGTTTTACGTTAGTCAGTGAACTAGCTAGTTCGTTTTTGGCTCAGGGTTATCTGATGCTGCTTGAACGTCTGCTTCTGTACTTGCTTGCTGAATCTCTAATTGCTCGTCTGAGTGTCGTTCTTCTTCAGCTTGCTCTTTCATTTCTAGCTCAACTTGCGCTTGGCTTTCGGCCAGTGCTTCTTGCTCTTCTGCTCGTGAAGATTTCGGCAACACAAGGTTTAGAAGAACCGTCATGATGGTGCCTGTTGTAATGCCAGAATGAAGAAAGTTCGCTAGATCATGCGGCAAGTGTTGCAGCAATCTTGGTTCGAAAGTTACCGCCAAGCCAGACGCCAAACCTACACAGATTACCAAGGCATTTCGCTTGGTGTCTGCGGCTTTGATCAACATGCGGATACCTGCGTAGGCAATCATTCCGAACATCACAAAACCCACACCACCTAGAACAGGTTTCGGAATCGTGACGGCAATAGCGGCTAATTTCGGGAATAAACCGCCTAAAATTAGCAAACCACCGGTTGCAGCCACTACATAACGACTTGCTACACCTGTGATACCCACAATACCGACGTTTTGACTGAACGATGCCAGTGGCATTGCCGTTAAAATCGAAGATAAGGTACTGCCAAGGCCATCGCCCAATAGACCACGTTTTAAGTCTTTACCGCTGACTTGGGTTTGGCAGTTGTTGCCTAGTGCCATGAAGTCACCTGTTGCTTCGGCGATAACCACGATGTACACCAAGCTCATGCTGATGATGGCACTCGCAGAAAAGGTAAAGCCATATTTGAAGGGCTCAGGTCCACCGATCCAAGCGGCAGAACTGATTTGCTCAAGGTCGACCATGCCGAGCGACAGCGCCACAATGTAGCCGCCCGCTAAACCAATCACGATGGCCGAAGCGGCAACCGCGCCTTTACAGTAAACCGATACGCCAACCACAATCCCCAAAGAGATCAGTGCTAGAAACAGCTTTGGCAGCGTGGCGAATTGTTCTGTGTTGGCAGGAGAGTCTCCGACCCAGTTCATGGCAACCGGTAAAATGGTTAAGCCGATTAAGGTAACCACTACACCACTTACCACGGTTGGGAACAGTTTCCGAACCTTGTCCATATAGAAGCTGGCACCAATCACTACGAACGAGCCGATAAGCGCTGAGCCCATGATCGCGGCGACACCACCTTCGTTACCGATGGAAATAGCCACACCTAAAAAGGCAAAGCTTGAGCCCATTACAACAGGCAGTCGAATACCAACAGGGCCAAAACCGAGACATTGCGCGACAGTCACAATACCAGAAGCCAATAGCGCCGCATTGATCAGTGAAACGATCTCTGTGTTAGGTAGGCCGATAGAAGCACCGACAATAAGCGGGACAGCGACGATGCCACCAATCGAGGCGAGCATGTGTTGTAAAGCAAGTAGAAGGGTTAGCCCATGGGGCGGTCTTTCATTAAGGGTGTACAGAAGTTTCATTTGATATTCCTCTGCCTGCGTTTCCGTTTACAGGCGATTGGCGGTCAAATAATGACTTCTACAAACTGCGTAGGGTCATAAAAAAGTGCACTGAATCGGTAGGGTTTCTGCTCTCTCGTCATCAATGCAATTAGCTTTCTTAAAAATCATGTTGTTGCTTGGCTTGCGAACCAGCCAAGCAACGTTGTGAGCAATCAAGAAATGACTGCTCAGGAGCTTTAGGGTTAACCGATGAACACTAGCTTGGCGATGAAGATAGCCGCTAGGAAGTACATCGAGATAGACACATCTTTGGTTTTACCTGTCGCCAACTTAAGCACTGTGTAGGTAATGAAACCCAATGCGATACCGTTCGCGATAGAGAAGGTCAGTGGCATCATTAGTGCGGTAATCGCGGCTGGAGCACCGTTAGTGAAGTCTTTCCAATCGACGTGCTGCATGCTGCTCATCATCACGAATGCGACGTAAATAAGAGCACCAGACGTTGCGTAAGCGGGGATCATGCCTGCAAGCGGTGATAGGAAAATTGCCGCTAAGAACAACACACCAACCACGATTGCTGAAAGACCTGTACGTGCGCCTGCTGCAACACCGGCTGCACTCTCTACATAACTGGTTACTGGCGGACAGCCTACACACGCACCTGCCACGCTTGAAATACTGTCGGCTTTCAGTGCTTTGCTTAGGCCTTCAATCTTGCCCGTTTCAGGGTTGGTCAGGTTTGCACGCTCAGCTACGCCCATCAAGGTACCAGCTGTATCAAACATGTTTACAAAAAGGAAAGCCAAGATAACGCTGATCATCGATACGTTTAGTGCACCGGCGATATCCATTGCCATAAAGGTAGGCGCTAAGCTTGGTGGTGCAGCGAAGAAGCCATCGTAGTGAACTAGGCCAAGCATCATGCCGACTAGCGTTACACTCAAAATACCGATAAGCACCGCGCCAAACACTTTACGCTCACTCAGAACCGCAATGATCAAGAATGCAATCGCAGCAAGCAGAGCTTCTGGTTTCGTGAAGTCACCCAATGAAACCAAAGTTGCTGGGTTTTCGACGACGATCCCCGCTGTTTTTAAGCCAATTAGACCTAAGAACAAACCAACACCTGCAGTCATTGAATAGCGCAAGCTCTCTGGAATACTCTCGATGATCCATTGGCGGACTTTGTAAAAGCTCATCCCGACGAACAAGATACCGGAGATAAACACCGCACCTAGCGCGACTTCCCAGCTGTAGCCCATTTCGCTTACTACTGTGAACGAGAAGAAGGCGTTCAAGCCCATGCCCGGCGCAAGTCCGACAGGCCAATTCGCAAATAGCCCCATTAACAAACAACCGATCGCAGCACCAATACAGGTCGCGACGAATACCGCGCCTGAATCCATGCCTGAAGCGGCCATGATTTGTGGGTTAACGAAGATGATGTAAGCCATGGTTGCGAAGGTAGTGACACCACCGACTAACTCATTTTTTACGCTACTTCCGTGGGCCTTAATTTTAAAAAACTTCTCTAAAATTCCGTTGTTCGCATCTTGGTTGAGTATTTCTGTTTTACTCTCACTCATGTCAGCAAGTCCTTTTATGTTGTGATCCATTTATTGAATACAGCGAGATTTCAATATTAAGTTTTAAGGTTTTTCCTAGCCGCTATTTCTTTAGCTATCAGTTGATTAGTCATCAACTCTCTAACTAATAACGTTATTAGTATTTTTATATGAGCGTGTTTAATGAGCGCGCATCATTTTAGATGCACACACTAATCTGCTTAATATTTGTCGGTGAGCCTAGTTAGAAGTTCTAGGTCATGAGACTAACTGCCCCGGTAGGTTGAGAAACTGTAAGGGGAGACGAGAAGAGGAACGTGATAATGCGCTTCTGGATCATCTAAGCCGAAACGAATAACCACATCGTCTAGGAAAGGCACACCATCCAATTCCACACCTTTGCTTTTGTAGTAATCCGCAACGTAAAACACCAATTGATATTTCCCCGGTCGGAAATCATTCCCTGCCAGAATCGGCGCATCGGTTCGGCCATCGGAGTTAGTGATTACCGTCGCCAACTTTTCTGTTGAGTCTTCATTGACCTTATAAAGCTCTACCTTGATCTCTGCACCCGGTAAGCCGTGAGTCGTGTCTAATACGTGTGTTGTTAATCTTCCCATAGTCCTTTAATAGCGCTTTTGGCGCTCCTCTGTTCCGTGGTTTATCTGTCTGTTTCGACCTTGCAAAGAATGCAACTGGTCACTTTGTTATCACTAACTATGTACGAACTGTACACAATTAGTAAAGCGAATTGTTGGAAAAATGTTAACCATTGTGTCGTTTTTTCTGATTTTATAGATCTTGATTACCGTTTTTTGGTGAGTTTTGGTTTTGTTAAGTTGTTGTTTTTAGCTGGTAATAGTGCGTAAATTTAACTTGAATAACAAAATCTTTACATTGAGATAAATAATTGTATACAATAAATGTACAGGGGTAAGGTTGCTCTGTTTATCGAGAATCCATTTGGTGACTTACTTAAAGAGCGGCTAAGCCAACCACTTATGTTAGGAGTACTTGGATGAATAAGGATTATTCAAGAAATTTGATCGGTTACGGAGCTAACCCTCCAAACCCTCAATGGCCAGGTAATGCGCGCGTCGCGGTTTCTTTTGTATTGAACTATGAAGAGGGCGGTGAGCGTTGTTTGTTACATGGAGACGACGAGTCTGAAGCTTTTCTTTCAGAGATCCCGTCAGCACAGCCGATCAAAGGCGAACGTCACATGAGCATGGAATCCATCTATGAGTATGGTAGCCGTGCGGGTGTATGGCGTGTTCTTCGCTTGTTCGATGAATATGAAATTCCATTAACCGTCTTTGCTGTCGCAATGGCGATTGAGCGTCACCCAGAAGTAGCCAAAGCTATGGTCGAAGCGGGCCACGAAATTTGTAGCCACGGTTATCGCTGGATCGACTATCAATACATTGATGAGTCAGAAGAGCGCGACCACATGACCAAAGCGATTGAGATCATCCAACAAGTGACGGGTCAGCGCCCGCAAGGTTGGTACACAGGTCGAACGGGTCCAAATACGCGTCGCTTAGTCGCAGAAGAAGGCGGCTTTCTTTATGACTCGGATGCCTATGACGATGACCTGCCTTATTGGCACACCGAAACCGGTCATCCACATTTGGTGATCCCTTACACACTCGATGTGAACGACATGCGTTTTTCAACAGCGCAAGGCTTTAACTCGGGTGAGCAGTTCTTCCAATACCTGAAAGACACGTTTGACACCCTTTATATGGAAGGCGAAACCGCACCGAAAATGATGTCGGTTGGGCTGCATTGTCGTCTGATTGGTCGCCCCGGTCGTATTGCTGCATTAAGACGTTTCTTAGATTACGTAAAACAGCATGACAGCGTGTGGTTATGTCGTCGAATCGATATCGCCAACCATTGGCACCAACATCATCCATATCAACCAAATAACGCTAATCATCAACAGCAAAAGTAGCAGTGAAGCAAGGAGGCTTAACGTGACTGAATTTCGATCATGCCAACCAACAACCATGGACCGCGATACCTTTGTCGCTCACTTCGCTGATGTCTACGAGCACAGCCCATGGGTTGCAGAAGTGGTGTATGACCAAGGTTTGAATGCCGAAGATGACCATATCGAGAATCTTCATCTGAAAATGGCATCGACCTTGTTAAGTGCAGACCAAGGCAAACAGTTGGCTTTGATCAACGCTCACCCGGATTTAGCCGGTCGAGCAGCAGTAAACGGCGAACTCACCGAGTCGTCGACCAAAGAACAAGCGGGGGCGGGCATCGATCAGTGCAACGCCGAAGAATTTGAAAAATTCACTTCTTACAACAACAGCTACAAAAGTCGCTTCAATTTCCCTTTTATCATGGCGGTGAAGGGAGCCAATCGTTACCAAATTCTTGAGTCGTTCGAGATGCGATTAGGAAATGATAGTGAAACTGAGTTTGCTACGGCGATTCAAGAGATCAACAAGATCGCGATGTTTCGTCTCTGGGATATGTAAGTTAACGGAGTTAACAGCTATCTCAGCCCAGTCTTAGTGCGCTAAGAGTACGCTTTATAAGCGAATAAACCACTAAGTTCTCATTTTATTATTACTTGATTAATTGGATAGGATTACACGGACATGACCCAAACATTTGAACAATACATAAACCTTGCAGACGAAAAACTCGGCGCAGAAGCTATCTTCGCAACAGACGATTTTTTCGCGGATAAAAGCCGTCTTCTCAGCCATGCAGCGCCAGAGTGGAAAGACGACTTATACGACGATAACGGCAAGTGGATGGACGGCTGGGAAAGCAGACGCAAACGCGGCGAAGGTTACGACTACTGTGTCGTTCGCCTTGGCCTAGCTGGCACTATTGCTGGCGTTGATATTGATACCTCATTCTTCACAGGTAACTTCCCACCTTCGGCATCAATTGACGCGTGTTATTCACCACAAGGTGAGCCAACAGACGCAACAGAGTGGCAAGAAATTCTGCCTTCAATGGCACTACAAGGTGATCATCATCATCTTGAAGCGATTGAAAGTGACCAAGTATTTACTCATCTACGTTTGAACATCTACCCAGATGGCGGTGTAGCGCGCTTACGTGTTTATGGCCGACCAAGTGTGGATTGGGAAGCAATTGATTCTCAGCAACAGGTCGACCTAGCATCGGTTGAACACGGTGGTCGAGCATTGGCATGTAGCGATGAGCACTACGGCAACAAAGCCAACATCTTAGGTCCTGGCCGCGGTGAAAACATGGGTGATGGCTGGGAAACAGCACGTCGTCGTACACCGGGTAATGACTGGGTTATAGTGGCACTAGGTCATCCAGGTAACATCGAACGTATCGTTGTTGATACGGCTCATTTCAAAGGTAACTACCCAGACAGCTGCTCAATTCAAGCGGCTTACGTGAAAGGTGGTACCGACGATCAAGTGGAAACACAAAGCCTATTCTGGCGTGAACTACTGCCTGCTCAAAAGCTGCAAGCGCACGAGATTCACGAATTCATTTCTGAGGTAAACGACCTTGGTGCGATTACCCACGTACGTGCAAACATATTCCCAGATGGTGGTATCAGCCGTTTGCGTCTGTTTGGTACGAAAGCGAAATAGGTAAGGAAATGAGTATGAGTAATGGAATACGTCGTTTATCTATCGAACCGTTAACCAAGCAGGCTTTTGCAGAGTTTGGCGATGTTATCGAGTCCGATAATAGTGATTTCTTCATGATCAATAGTGGATCAACACGTCGCTACCACAAGCTAGCGACAACGGATGTGCAAGACCAGGGCGGAGAAGCCATCATCAGCATCTTCCAAGCTACGCCGTTGAGCTACCCACTGACCATCAAAATGTTAGAGCGTCATCCACTTGGCTCTCAGGCATTCATTCCATTACTTGGTCAACCCTATTTAATTGTTGTTGCGCCAAAAGGCGACGATCCAACATTAGCCAATAGCCGAGCTTTCTTGAGCAACGGTCGTCAAGGAGTGAACTATCACAAAGGGGTGTGGCATCACCCAGTGCTCGCCCTCACCGATCAAGACCAGTTCTTGATCGTCGATAGAGGCGGAGAAGGACATAACTGTGATGAAGTTTATTTTGAGAACGACCTAGTGGCATTGCATTTGGAAGATATGCCAACGGAAGACAACAAGGAAGAACAACGCTTAGCTAAAGTGTTGTAATACAGGAGTTTATTATGGATCCGCATATTACAGAGTGGTTGAATTTAGCGATTCGCTGGATTCACATGATTGTTGGTGTTGCATGGATAGGCGCATCATTTTACTTTGTTTGGTTAGAGAACAACCTTAACCGAGTAAACCCAAAAACTGGCCTTTCAGGCGACTTATGGGCAATTCACGGCGGTGGTATTTATCACCTAGAGAAGTACAAACTTGCGCCACCAGAGATGCCAGAGCACCTGCACTGGTTTAAATGGGAAGCCTACTTCACGTGGATCACCGGTGTGTGTCTACTGGGTGTGGTTTACTACCTTAACGCTGAAATCTACCTGATTGCACCGGGCTCTGGCCTTGATTCAACAACGGCAATCGCGATTGGTATTGGTTCATTCGTTGCTGGTTGGTTTATCTACGACTTACTGTGTGACTCGCCTTTAGGTAAAACCCCCGTGTTGCTTGGCGTTGTGCTGTTTTTGCTGCTCGTCGCTGCGACGTACGGCCTAACTCAAGTGTTCAGTGGCCGTGGTGCTTACATTCATGTGGGTGCAATCATTGGTACCATCATGGTGGGTAACGTATTCCGCGTTATCATGCCTGCACAACGTAACTTGGTGAAAGCGATTGAAGAGAAGCGCGAACCGGATCCGGCATTGCCAGCGAAAGGTCTACTGCGTTCTCGTCACAACAACTACATGACCCTGCCAGTGCTGTTCATCATGATCAGTAACCACTTCCCAAGCACTTATGGCTCGGAATACAACTGGCTGATCCTTGCTGGTTTAGCGATCTTCAGTATCTTGGTGCGTCACTACTTCAACACCCGTCATGGTAGCCAGAAGTTTGCATGGACAATACCAGTAGCAGCATTGGGTATGATCACGCTTGCGTTTGTTACCTCACCTTACGCGAAAAAGCAGATGACTCCGGTTGTGCAAGCACCAGTGGTTCAAGAAGTGCAAGTGAGCGCGACTGAATCAGCGACAGAAGAACTTGCTGCAAACGACACCGCTTCAACGACTAGTTCTCAGGCCGCACCAGCAGACCACGCAATGCAAACTGCTAGCGCAGGTGTAAGCTTTGAAACCATCAACAAAGTCATTCAAGAGCGCTGTTCTGTGTGTCACTCATCAACCCCGAGCCACGCCGCTTTTGCTGCTGCGCCAGCCGGCGTGATGTTTGATACCCCAGAAGAGATTAAAGCCAACGTCCCAAGGATTGTTGCTCAAACGGTAACAACCAAGGTGATGCCGCTTGGTAACATGACTCAAATGACCGACGCAGAGCGCGCACTCATCGGTACTTGGGTAGAGCAAGGCGCTACGCTTCAATAATCATACTTTGTAATAAAAGTACTCAGCATCCTTTACCTAAGAGCATGAGTCTTAGGTGAGGCTTGGGGAGAGTTTGGTTTACGGGCACGCGCCAAACTCATCCCACCCTGTTTCCCCGGTTCCTATAACCGGGGCTTTTTGTTTTTGGACAAAGGAAATGCAGATTTATCATTCAGTTGGTGACTCTAGGTGCATATGTGAATTAAAGTGTGCTGTTGGTTGTTCCTGTCTAGTCGGGCAGAGTGTTGATGTTCAAGATCAGTTGAGAGAGTTATGAAAAATATCGTTGTATTTAATACTGAAACAGCAGAGCACCGAGTTTTTGACGTATCAGATTCTGATGCGGAGAATTATCAAGAGATACGTTCTTTGCTAGTCAAAGCTTTAGATCTAGAAATTATTTATGACCAAATAATTGAAGCATATTGGGACTTCAAAAATAAAGTTAATTATTGGAATTTAAGGTCTATTTCAACCCCGTTTGCTGACTATGTACTAAACCATGAAATTCGTAGCTCTTTGAATAGTTTGGCTTTTAACTTGTTCAACTTAAGTAAGTTATATCTTGATTGGCATTTTAATGAACGGAAGAAGCGATGTTTTGCATTTGAGATTACGAATGACGAAGCTGCTAGAGTTGCTGTCGAATCACAACGTCAGGATATTTACGACTCAAATATTCATTACGTAGTTGGCTGCGACTTGAGAGGACATAGCCAACATAGCGCTTTACCTGTAAGAACTTTTACTACTGGTGTTCGCTACGATCACGAAACATCAAGTCGCACTGCTCATTTCAGTATTTTTTACGATTACGATGACCTAGTTAAAGCTGGTGTCCCAAAGAAAAAATTATCACATGATATTAAGCTAGAACTCTCAGAAATTATCGACGGTTTCGTATACGCGATTTCTCAAAAGCACATGTTGAATCGTGAGTTATCCGATTCAATTGTTCGTGATGGCCGTGAAAGATATTTGACTAAGTGGCAAAGTTTGGTCAATGACACGAATTTTGAACGGTATCGTTGCGAACTACATTTGGAAGGTGGTGAAAAGCATGTGTTATCTCTTGAGTGGTTTGAGGTGTACGGTCATCTCCAATTAAAGCATCGTAGGTCAATAGATTACTCAGCGATTCGGTTCGAAAAGTGAGTTAGATATAATCAAAAATGAGTTGTATGTAGTTTTAATCACAGTGTCTGAGCTATTAAATAGGGTTTAAGGAAAAGACAAATATGGATATTGCCGTACTAACATTTGATGGATTTAACGAGCTAGATTCTTTCATCGCATCGGGTATTTTGAATCGAATGAAAGAGTTTGGTTGGAATGTGCAGATTACTAGCCCTACAGAATCAGTGACTTCAATGAATGGAGTCACAATTAAATCTCAACAGCCTTTAGAGTTCGCGAATACAGCTGATGCGGTGTTGTTTGGTAGTGGCATGTTGACCCGCGATGTCGCCCAAGATGATAAATTACTCTCAAGGTTAAACCTTAATCCACAAACACAATTGATTGGTGGTCAATGCTCAGGGACTTTATTGATGTCGGTATTGGGGTTACTGAATCAAGTTCCAGCCTGTACTGATTTAATAACGAAGCCATGGGTAATTGAATCCGGTGTGACCATATTGGACCAGCCGTTTTATGCGGAAGGAAACATTGCTACAGCAGGCGGCTGCTTGTCATCCAAATATCTAGCAGCATGGGTTATCAGTAAACTCGCAGACCAAGCACATGCCGAAGCTGCAATTCACTATGTTGCGCCTGTTGGTGAGAAAGAAGACTCTGTGAATCATTGCATGTCGATAGTAAGTACTTACGTTTAAACTGATTCATTGCGTGCGCAGTCCTGTATAAGGTCCTTGATATGAATCTCTACCCATGGCATTTTTAGTCCAAATTGACTTTAGTTAGGACAAAAAATGGAAGACTTGATAGTCGCGTATTTTAGGGCATTGAGCTCATTCTTTAGGTATCTGTTTCAGTCGATATTGATTGAGTTCATTGGTTACGGAGCTGGCTGGATAGTCTGTAAAGCATTCACACTAGGGCGCTTCCCCCCATTGATTCCAACTGAAAAAGAGCGAACCAGAATCTCTTATATCGGAGCTATTAGCATCGTGTTGCTTCTGTTAGCAATTGGTGTGTTCAATAGTTTGTGATTCGGAGTGAGGATATATGAAATTTTACCCCGCGGAACAATACCAAGCGGCTTGCAACGAGCTGTTTATCCGATACGAACGTGACATCAAAAAGCTAATCCCTAACGCGAGAGTTGAGCACGTAGGCGCATCTTCTATTCCTTTTGCCGTGTCTAAGGGCGATCTAGATATTTTCGTAGGTATTGAACTTGGTATGTTGTAATCCACATCTGCTGATGATGTGGCCTTGCAAGTGGTCAGTGTTATTGACTATGAGTGGAACTTAAATGTTGATAGCCTAGTGAAGTTAGACTATCAACATTTATTGATTATGATTCTGCAGATTCTGCTTTATCAAGAACTGAATCGTTATAAGCTTTGGTGCCCTTGTAACCTAGGAAAAGCGAAACTATCCATAAAATAAATGATACTGGAGAAGCAATAACGGTGATCGCGCAAACTACGATGAGAATTAAGTTAACAACTCCCCACATGACGCTCCCTGCATACATCTGAGCGCCTCCTGGTATTACAAAACCTAACAGTAGCGCTATCATAGGATTTTTCATTTTGTTTTGTATGCGAGCTTGTTGAATTGCGTCATTCATAATTATGCTTCCTTATGCATTTAGTTGTTATTCTCGCACTCTATATCTATCTTATTTTTAGTCAAGAATTTAGTTAAATATTTGATTTGATTGATTGTTTTGTGATCTGATATTTGCTGGGTTAATGAGTCTTCCGGTTTTATTGTGTTTGGTTTATGGTTTGATCTGAGATATATAGGGAGGAATATCGCTCTATTGTTTATTACACTACTTTTTGTGCTGTTTTTACTTTCCCCTTACACTCTTTTCAAGTATCGAACCTAGTATCAAATTTCTCTTTGTTATACAGGCAAGTCTCTCATTATGAAGAACTTCTTTGATAGCGAACTCATGCTCTCTAGCTCCTTGAATTTCGTTTTGCTATCGCTTGGGCTAACGCTCCTTTTTCATCTTCCGATTTGGTGTGGGTTCAACTTGAGCCGACGAAAGTGGAAGCTCATGGATTATTTATGGCCGTTTCTAGCGGGTATCGGGATGCTGGGTGCAGTGTCTGAGATTCGTGCGAAAGTAGCGGGCGATTGGGTTGAAACAGAACAAACTAGAGCGGTCGCGATTTTAGAATCGGTTCAGCAGTTTTCTTTGGATAAATTAAGAAGTGATACCTGCACTGGTCAGCCATCTTTAGATAATCACGCTCAGCACCACGAAGCGTGTTTGTGGTATTTGAATACGGCGATCACGTTCAAAGATGTCGATTTTACCTTGTTACCCAACGCATCGGATTTTACGGTTCCTGCGCCTAGCGTGTCGCTGGTTGAAAGTGATGCAGTGTGGGTGGATGGTATGTTGAGTCAGTATGAGAAGCAGAAAAACCAATACATAAAAACCAGAGAAGCGCAGGTGAAGCAGCCATTAGAAAGCCTCTTCTGGTATGTGAGTCCTTACTTAGTCTGTTTCGCTATTGCTCTGCGCCTTACTAAAGTGACGGCAGAGCTTAAACTGGATAAGTGCGTAAACAATTAACTCGACATAGACAGCGCGAACGACAGTAAAATAGGCAAGGTAACCACACTTAGGAAGTTGCCGAACAACACCATAGATGCGACTTTAGGCGGCTCGACATTGAACCGTTCAGCGAACAGGTAGTTCATCACGGCAGGTGGCAGCATGGTGAACAGCACCATCATTTGTAGGTGCAGCGTTGGCAGCGGGATAAAGAAGTAGATGATGGCGAAGGCGATGGCACCAGTAAACAGCGATTGAGCCGTACACAGCAAGCCAACTTTGAGTCCGCTTAGCTTCAAGTTGACCATTTGCGAACCCAACGACAACAGCATGATGGGCACGGCTGCTTGGCCGAGTAGCGATGTTGCTTCGTAGATTGGATTCCATACTGCAATGCCAGACAGGTTGAGCGTCATCGCTAATGCTGCGGCTAAGAATATCGGCATCTTGAGGATCTGTTTGATCGGATTACCTTCGCTTAGTAGCGCTAAACCGACACTAATGTGCACGCATGCCGATACCACAAACAGCAATACCGCAGGGGCTAATGCACTCTCACCAAAGGTATAGGTGAACAGGGGAATGGCCAGGTTGCCACTGTTGCGGAACATATGTGGCGGCGCCCAAGCTTTGAAGTTGAGCTTAAAGATCTTACAGATTGGTATCATCAATAAAGCGGGCACCAACACCGCGACCAAAGAGGCGGTGATGAGTGGCAGTTGTTCGGTGTCGAGAGGCATGGTGGTCAGCGAGGCAAACACTAGCGCAGGAATACACACATCCATGTTGATGCGATTGATCGGTTTGAAATCGGGCTTGAGCCAACGACCCACCGCAAAGCCAGCACTGGCTAAAGCAAAAACGGGAAACAGAATGCTGACGACCTGTTCGAACATAGAATTCCTTTCTAGATTGAGTGCTTCCATTTAGCTGAGAAACGAATGTTTTAGAGAGACGCTAAAGTGAAGTATGAAGTCGATATGTATAAACATTAACCTATCAATATAATGACTTGGCGTCACCGAAGATCGTTGTTTGTGAACGGTTAATTTATATTTCTTTGAATGAAGCACAAAAAAGACCAGTGGCATCAGCAACTGGTCTTTCAAGGCTAGATAAATCTGGACGGATTTTTAATTAACGACGGCTGTCGCTGTCTAGCGATTGTTACTCGGTTTTCAGTCTAGCTAACGAGCTTTTGATAATCTTTGAAATTCACATCGTAGGCTTTCTCGCCGTAGATGTAAGTCTCGCTGACGGTTCTGTCGTCACCCAGGCTCATCAATACAAATAGCTTCTCTTCAAGCTTGGTCGCTTGTTCCATTCTAAAGCGCATCAATTGTGTGGCGTGTAAGTCCAACACCACGAAATCGGCTTCTTTTCCTACTTCCAAGTTGCCAATCTTGTCTTCTAAATGCAGTGAACGTGCACCACCTAATGTGGCTAAGAATAGCGACTTAGCTGGGTGCAATTTCTTATGTTGAAGCTGCATGATCTTATAGGCTTCACTCATGGTTTGTAGGATTGAGAAGCTAGTGCCTGCGCCGACATCAGTCCCCACGCCGACACGAATACCGTGATCTTCCATCTCTGGTAATCGGAACAACCCCGAGCCTAAGAAAAGGTTAGAAGTTGGGCAGAAGGCGATGGCAGATTCAGTATCGGCAAGGCGTTTACATTCACAATCAGAAAGGTGAATACCATGAGCAAATACCGAACGTTTGTGAAGTAGTCCGTAATGGTCATATACATCTAGGTAACTGTCGCGCTCTGGGAACAGCGATTTCACCCACTCGATCTCTTTCTCGTTTTCAGAAAGGTGAGTGTGCATGTACACGTCTGGATATTCTTCTAGCAGTTTACCTACAGTAGCAAGTTGCTCTGGTGTGCTGGTTGGCGCAAAGCGAGGTGTCACTGCGTAAAGCAAACGGCTACGGTTATGCCATTTTTCAATCAGTTCCTTGGAATCAGCATAGCCAGATTCTGGTGTGTCGGTGAGGTAATCAGGCGCATTGCGATCCATCAAGACCTTACCGGCGATCATTCGTAGATTACGCTTCTCAGCTTCTTCAAAGAATACGTTGACGGACTCTTTGTGTACCGTGCCAAATACCAGTGCTGTGGTGGTGCCGTTGCTCGCCAGTTCGTCTAAGAATAGCTTTGCCACTTTGTGTGCATAAACTGGGTTTTTGAAGCGTTTTTCTTCTGGGAAGGTGTAGTTTTCTAACCAATCAAGAAGCTGCTCACCGTAAGACGCGATCATCCCTGTTTGAGGGTAGTGGATGTGCGTATCAATAAAGCCAGAGGTGATCAGCTTGTCTTTGTATTCTTTTACTTCGAGTGTTTTAGGTTGGCGAGCCAATACCTCATCGGCATGGCCTAAGTCGACGACATGGCCGTTCTCAACCACTAAAACACCGTCTTCAAAATAGTCGTAAGACTCATCGATACCGACGTCTTTTGGGTCGGCGACGCTGTGTAAAATGCTGGCGCGATAAGCTTTGCGTTGCGTTGTCATGTTTACTTCCTTTTAATGACTTCAGCGACGTTATGGCCACTGAAGCTTTGCGACTTTTATTAGGCGATCTTCTCTTCCAATGGTGGTTCGCCTACGTCGCTTGGTTGACTGTGTTGCACGGTCAAATCCTGATTTCGATATTGTTTGGTTGGGCGCTTTTGTTCAAGTGCTTGGCCTTGATAGTGTGCGATCAGTTCACCAGCAACCGACACCGCAATTTCGGCAGGGTGTTTGCCATTCACCGCACTTATACCAATCGGGCAAAGCATGGTTTCAATTTGTTCTTGGCTATAGCCGCGTTGCTCTAAGCGGAAGTCGAACTTCTTGCGCTTAGTCAGAGAACCAATCATGCCAAAGTAACGGCTGTCTTCACGGTCAATAATGGCCTTAGTTAGGTCAAAATCGAGCTGGTGGTTGTGTGTCATCACGAGGTAATAGCTGTTCGGTGGCATGTGTTTCACTTCGCCAACCGGATCGTCTGAGACAAGCTTCTTCACACCGTGTGGTAGCGCTTCAGGGAACACTTCTTCACGTTCGTCAATCCAAGTCACGCGGAAAGGCAGGGTAGCTACAATATGCAGCAGCGCTTTGGCAACGTGGCCTGCTCCAAACAGCACAAGGTGGTTCTGCTGAGTGCCAATCGGTTCAAAGCTTAACGTTGCCATTCCGCCACAACATTGGCCTAAACGAGCACCGAGGTTGAAGCGTTCCACTTTGAGGGACTTTTCGCTGGCAATCAGCATCTCACGAGCCATTTTGGTGGCCACATGTTCAAGGTGACCACCACCAATCGTAGCGATGATTCGGTCACGAGTGACAAGCATTTTGGTGCCCGCATCGCGTGGAACGGAACCTCTGTCTTCAAGAACCGTCACCATCACACACGGTTCGTAGTTCTCTTCCAGTTTTGCCAGTTCGTGAATCCAATTATCCTTAAACATATGTCCTCCTAAATCCCTTCTATGCTTCCTAAGCTATCATGAGCCTTATTAAGCCGTTTCTGATTGAGCATCGACCGAAGTCGGAGCCGTTTCAGTGACTTCCTGAATCGCCATCAGAATACGTTCTGGCGTTGCAGGTGTGTTGAGCTTAGGAATCGCGCCATCGACGGCGACATAGCTAATGGCGTCTTTCAGTGCGCTCCATACTGACATACCCAACATGAAAGGCGGTTCACCCACGGCTTTCGAGTTGAAGACGGTGTCTTCTGGGTTGTTACGGTTTTCTAAAAGGTGCGTTCTGAAATCAATTGGCATATCAGCAACCGCAGGGATCTTGTAACTCGCAGGGCCATTAGTCATCAAGCGGCCTTGCTGGTTCCAAACCAACTCTTCCGTCGTTAACCAACCGACACCTTGCACAAAGCCACCTTCGACTTGGCCGATATCAATTGCTGGGTTCAATGAAGCGCCCACGTCATGCAAAATATCGACACGTAGAATCTTGTTTTCACCGGTTAGGGTATCGACGATAACCTCTGAACAAGAGGCACCATACGCGTAGTAGTAGAACGGGCGACCGCGTGCTTTCTCATGATCGTAATAGATCTTCGGAGTGCGGTAGAAACCAGTGCTCGATAGCGAGATTTGGTTAAACCAAGCCAGTTCAACAAATGAGTTGAAGGTCATGATCTCATCGCGGATCTGCACCATGCCGTTCTTAAATACCACCTCTTCAGGCCACACTTTGAAGTGCGAAGAAGCGAAGTCGATCAGGCGCTGCTTAATGGTCATTGCGGCGTTTTGCGCGGCCTTACCGTTGAGGTCGGTGCCCGATGAGGCTGCGGTTGGTGATGTGTTCGGAACTTTGTCTGTGTTTGTAGCGGTGATCTGGATACGTTCGACATCGACTTGGAACTCCTGTGCAACGATTTGTGCCACTTTGATGTTCAAGCCTTGCCCCATTTCCGTACCACCGTGATTCAAATGAATACTGCCATCGGTGTAGATATGGATGAGCGCACCTGCTTGGTTCAAGAAAGTCGCAGTAAACGAGATACCGAATTTCACGGGTGTGATAGCAAGGCCTTTCTTCAAGATAGGGCTTTGCTTGTTGAACTCGGCAATGTCTTTACGACGTGCGTGATAGTCACTGCTGCGTTCAAGCTGTTCGGTTATCTCAGGTAAAAAGTTGTCTTCAACGGTTTGGTAGTAATGGGTCACGTTACGGCCTTCTTCGCCGTAGTAGTTCGCCTTACGTACTTCCAAAGGATCTTTTTTCAGGTAACGCGCAATCTCGTCCATGATGTGTTCGATGGTCATCATGCCTTGCGGGCCACCAAAGCCACGGTATGCAGTGTTCGATGCGGTGTTGGTTTTGCATCGGTGACCAACCACAGTTGCATCGCCTAAGTAATAAGCGTTGTCTGAGTGGAACATCGCTCGGTCGACGATAGAACTTGATAAGTCTGGCGAGTAACCACAGTTACCTGAAACGGTAATATGGGCACCTTGAATCACACCATTGTCGTCAAAACCGACCGTATATTGATTGTAGAATGGGTGGCGTTTACCGGTTTGCTGCATGTCTTCACTGCGTAGCAAACGCATTTTTGTAGGTCGGCCTGTAAGGTGGGCAATAACCGCGGCCATACACGCTGGAGAGGCTGCTTGAGTCTCTTTACCACCGAAACCACCACCCATACGACGCATATCAATCACGACTTTGTGCATCGGCACGCCAATCACTTCCACAACCAGCTTTTGAACTTCGGTCGGGTTCTGTGTCGAGGTGTAGACGATCATGCCGCCGTCTTCGGTTGGCATTACACTACTGATTTGAGTTTCTAGATAGAAGTGCTCTTGGCCACCGATCTCTAGGTCACCAGAGATCACGTGTTTCGCTTTTTTCAGTGCTGCTTTTGAGTCACCACGCTGTTGAGTGTGGCTTTCTGTTACGAAGTGCTCTTTTGCCAGCGCTTCTTTCACATCAAGAATGGCTGGTAGCTCTTCGTATTCAATAACGGCTGCGTGCGCGGCTTTGCGTGCGGTTTCTAGATCGTTAGCTGCCACAGCAATCACAGGTTGGCCGTAGTATTCTACTTTGCCATCGGCAAGCAGTGGGTCGCCCGGTAGGATTGCACCAATGTCCAATTCACCTGGTACGTCTTTGGCTTGAATGGCAATCGCCACGCCTTCAAATTCGTAACACGGTGATAAATCTATATTGGTAATGTTCGCGTGTGCTTGAGTGCTCAGGCGTGCGTAGACGTGCAGCTGATTTGGGAACTCTAGGCGGTCGTCAATGTATACCGCTTCGCCCGTGACTTGCTTGGCTGCACTGTCGTGTTTTACGCTTTTACCTACGCCAGTTTTTAGGTCTTGTTTTGCAATGGTAACCATCTCTTCGTGGGTCATCGCATTGCTCTTGTGAACAGAGGAATTTGATTTAGACATAAGACGTTACCCTTGTTTCGATTTGGTTGTTTTTGTTCTGCTGTTCAATGAAGTAACGACGCAACATATTGGCTGCCGACAATGAACGGTATTCTTGGCTGGCACGGAAATCAGATAGCGGCTCAAAGTCGTTATACAGTTTCTGCATCGCTAACTTAATATTAGCGTCTGTCCATGGTTTGCCTAATAACGTATTTTCACAACGCGCCGCGCGCTTAGGTGTTGCAGCCATACCGCCGAAAGCGATACGAGCGTAAGAAACCTTGCCGTCTTCGATTTGAATATCAAACGCACCACACACCGCAGAGATGTCGTCGTCTAAACGTTTAGACAGTTTGTAAGCTCGGAAGCTGTCGTTAGTTGGCTTAGGAATGATGATCTGTTCAATGAACTCACTCTCTTTTTGCGCCGTCACTTTGTAGCTGATGAAGTAATCTTCAATCGGCATGGTGCGTGACTCGTCACCGCAACGAAGTTTGATCTTTGCGTTAAGGGCAATCAGCAAAGGAGGGGTGTCACCGATAGGCGAAGCATTCGCTACATTACCGCCGATGGTGCCTTGGTTACGCACTTGCAGTGAAGCAAAGCGATGCAGCAGTTCACCAAAATCTGGGTAGTGTTTTTTCAATAGTGAGTAAGAATCACTGATAGGCAGGTTGGCACCAATGATTAGATCGGTGTCGGTCTCTTCACATACCTTCATGTCTTCAACAAGGTTCACGCTGATCAGTGTTTCAATCTCACGATGGAATTGCGTCACTTCCAGCGCTAAATCCGTACCGCCAGCAACCAGCTTAGCGTTCGGGTGGGCTTGAAAAAGCTTGGCCAACTCATCGGTGCTTTTTGGGGAAAAAGCGGTGAGGTGACCAAGGCGTAAGTTGGCCTCAGTGTCTTGAATGCTTTCTAGCTTCTTGATGGTGTTGCGTTCAAGTTCAGCAAATTGGTCGATCAAAGGTTGGTCTGTTGAAAGTGACATCGCAGCATCAACAATTGGTCGGTAGCCTGTACAACGACATAGGTTACCCGCCAGTGATTCCATGACGTCTTCTTTGCTCGCATCGGGTTTGTTTTTGCCTAGCGCAAACATCGACATGATGAAGCCCGGCGTGCAGTAACCACACTGTGAACCGTGAAAATCAACCACCGCTTTTTGCACTGGGTGCAATGAGCGATCTCGATTTTGCAGATCTTCTACTGTGATCAGTTGCTTGCCATGCAGCGCTGAAACGAACGTAAGGCAAGAGTTCACCGAGCGGTATTGCAGTTGTCCATCAACCACTTCACCCAGAACTACCGTACATGCGCCACAGTCGCCCGACCCACAACCTTCTTTTGTACCCGTCTTATTTATCTTGGTACGAAGGTAGTTGAGCACTGTCATATTTGGCGACAGATTATCTTCGCGTCTTATTTCCTGATTGAGCAAAAAAGTAATCAAGAGACCTCCTTGTAAATCGACATATTTCCATGTGTATTCTTTTTGACTTCTAGGTCAATAATTATCCATCCTGACCCTGCGGTCAACTATTTATTTACAAAAATGCAACAAAGATGGCTTGTCGTGAATTGTATACAATTTAATTTTGGTCATAGTCGTCTGTTTTATAAGGGTTTGGATTGAGATTGAACAGTTTTATGGTGTGAATGAATGGATAGCTATGTATACAAGATAAAGACAAGATTTATGGCACTGTTGGGAGTGATTCTGTAGAGGCTAAGATCGTTGTTGAGGCTAGAATAGACAGTGTTTTAGATGGATGTGAGCCGATCGTCGTCTTTATTTTTAGGTGAGAGGGCATAAAAAAGAGAAGCAAACGCAGGGGCTTACTTCTCTCCTGTATTGTTAATAAAAAGCTGTTAACAAAAAGTTGTTAACAGATGGTTATCAATCGTTTGTTGAATCGTCTATGACTTACTCTTAAGCAGATCTGAGAACACGACATGCAGATCACTAGAAGCTGTGCTGCTGTCTAGGTTGAGCTTCGAACGAATATGGCTTAGGTGTTCTTGCATCAACTCGACGGCTTGTTGTTCATTGCCTGACTCTATCGCATCCAGTAAGCCTGAGTGTTCGTCTAGAGAACAGTTCGAGTGGTTGCCCGTTTCGTACTGAGCGATCAGCAGTGAAGTTTGCGATACCAAGCTGCGTTGGAAAGCCAGCAGTGGCGCGTTCTCTGCCATTTCAGCCAATTTGATGTGGAACTCACCAGACAAACGTAGGCCAGAGCCGTAATCGCCTTGGTCGAAAGCACAGTTCTCTTTCGCGACTAATTTTCTGCATTCTTCTATTTGAGCTTTGGTTGCGTTTTTCACCGCCAGCTCAGTGATAGCAATTTCCATCACTTCACGTGCTTTAAAGATTTGTTTGGCTTCGTCAACCGTTGGCGCAGCAATCACGGCTCCTCGGTTAGGACGGATCACCACAACTTGTTCTAAAGAGAGACGCAGTAAGGCACGGCGGATAATGGTGCGGCTAACGCTAAAGATTTCTGCTAACGCTTCTTCGCTTAATTTGGTGGCTGGTGGCAGCCTTTGTTCTAGTATCGCGTCGAAGATATGGCAGTAAACAACATCGTCTTGAGTCTGGCCTGTTACTTTTGTTTTTACACCTTTGGAGACAGAATTTTTGAGAGCTGTCATAGAGATAAGGACCCTTGTTTAGTCGAGTTGGGTTGGCCGAGAATAATTCATGAGTATTACTCTATATTGTATACATTTATCTATACAATGCCACTGGATGAAAGTGCGATGCACGCTTATTTGTTAATGACTTATAACATTTAGTTTGCAGGGAACTGTGTGCAATCTTGAGCTTTAAGTCATTCGCCCTAAAACTAGACGCGATTATCGCCGCAGCTGTACGCCACGATCTGGCTGATTTCGCTCAGGCTACGACCTGACTGTTGCTGCCATTCGTTGAAGGCTTTACCCGCTGCCAGTTGTGCTCGCTTGGTGTTACGACCGCTATCAACCACGTCTGTGCTGCGTAGGTGTGCTTCAACATCTGATGACAAGATGAAGGTATCTTTACCCATTTGGCGCAGAGTGTAGGCACCAGTGTTACCGCCTAATCGCTTGCCGTGTTTCTTCAGATAATCCCAAAGTTCAGTGATACGTTCTGATGGCCAGTCGGCAACCATTTGTGAGAAGGAATCCGCCTCACGCTTAGCATTGTGGATCATGGTGGCATTGGCAGGGATGGTCATCACCTTAGTGAGGTGGCGAATAATGCGCGGGTCTTGCGCTTTTTGTTCCCACATTTCATTCGGCAGCATCAGCATTTTTTCGATATTGAATTCAAAGAACACTTCTTCAAATTGCGGCCATTTCTTCCTCACTACATTCCATGAAATACCACACTGGAATACTTTTTCAGTAAAGGCGGCTAGCCAACGATCGTCGGTGATTTGTGATAGCTCAGCTTGTGAAAGGGGCGCACGAACAATCTTTTCGAGCTCGGCAGCTCCACCTTTACGGTGAGCAGCACGTTGATAAATAGTGTCGAATTTTTCTTGGGTCATTGGAGGTTCCAAACTAAAGCGATTCTTTATGATATGGGGACTAATTTCTATATGAAAAGGAGCTTAAGCTTCTGTCGCCAATTGAGCGAGAAAGCCACGCATGTAGTCGGTGCGCTTGTTGGCTTCTAACTTAGCGGATTCTGTATTCATGGTTTCAGCGAGCTTAAACAGCTTCACGTAGAAGTGGTCGACGCTGTAATGCTTGTCATCTAAGTCACGATGTTCAGCGAACGGGTCTTCGTGGTTATACAGCTCGGCATTAAAGCTCTGACCCACATACAAGCAGCGAGCGATGCCAATTGCTCCGAGCGAATCAAGGCGATCGGCATCTTGGACTATCTGAGCTTCTAAGGTTTCAGGTGTGATGTTGGCGCTGTAGCTGTGCGTGACAATGGCATGATGGATCTCATCAAGATAGGACGCGGGATAGTCGATAGATTTGAGGAAAGAGATCGCCTTGTCTGCTGCCATTTGCGAGCTTTTGGCTCTGTCTGGGTGGTTCTTGGGAAAGGTGAAACAATCATGAAGGTAAGCGGCGGGTAAAACGACTTCAAGCTTAGCCTGTTCTTGAGCACACAAAGCCTTAGCGGTTTTGACTACGCGCTTAATGTGGCTAATGTCGTGTGCTGCATCTTGTGTCATTTCTCGTTGTGCAAAATCAAGCAGTTGGTCTTCAAACTTTTCCTTCACGCGTCTCTTTCTCCCTATGTAGACGTTAGCAATCTTGTTGATCACCTAGCATTTATTTCACATCGACTTTAACAGTTTCAAGCGCGAGTTTTTATCTTTTATAAAAGGAATACCAACAAAAAAACCGACTCTGTGAGTCGGCTTAATAGAGGGGCTTGTCTACGTTGATAAAAGCATTATCAACGGCAGTCAGAGCTTAAGCTGCAGCTTGTTGAAGCTGTGCTAGCACATCATGCAGAGAAGGGCTGATGGTGTGTCCAAGCGCTTTCACTTCGTCACATGGCTCTACTAAATCAGGGATCTGGAAGCTGATCATGTTGGCTGCCATAGAAGCGCGAATTCCGTTGTTCGAATCTTCGAACGCTAGGCAGGTTTCAGGTGCAACACCTAAGCGTTCTGCCGCGAGTAAGTAGATCTCTGGGTGAGGCTTGCCGTGAGTCACTTCGCAGCCTGTGCTTAATGAGGTGAAGTACGAATCTAGGCCAGCCAGCTCAAGCTTCTTCTTTGCGATATCAAGCTGAGTGGAGGTCGCCACCGCGATTGGAATGTCATTCGATTTTAGCCATTCAAGCAGCTCAATCACGCCATCTTTTACTGGGATTGCTTGGTTTTTAACAATTGCACTGTAGCGGGTGCGCCATTCATTATTCAGCGCTGGGTAATCTAACCCTTCACCGTAACCATTTCGAAAAATCTGTTCGATGGTTTTTGCGTTACAACCAATGATGCCTAGGTAGACATCTTGCAAAAACGGAACACCTTGCGCGTGACATGCTTCTTCAAAAACCTGCATACAAAGTCGCTCGGTGTCGAGCAGCAGCCCATCCATATCAAAAATAGCAGCTTGAAAATTCATATCCGTGGTTCTTAATGTGTTGTCATCGTGAGGGCGGGTATTTTGACATAGTGTCTAGTGATAGGCGAGTCAACGTTCAGTAAGAATATATCCAATCGGCTCGGCAATATGCTTCTGCATGACTTTAAATGTGATTGATTGTGGTTGAAATAATATCGTTCAGTTATGAGCCTTGTGTTTTATAGGCCATCCAGATCTAACAGAAACAATTATGATTATTCCACATAACAAATCTAGCTTGTGCGTCTGGCTTCTTATTACATTTCATAAACTTACAGGTCGGTTTACGTGACCATAATCTTATAAAAAACAATTACCGGGAGCCTGCAATCATAGTGTGACCAAGCAATAAGTAAATGGCTGAGCTTAGGGAGAAAATAACATTAGTCCACATTTTTAGCAGGGTTGCTTATGTTGTATTTTGAGTTTCTATTTTTATTAGTCGTCCTTTATATCGGATCTCGGTATGGCGGTATTGGCTTAGGTGTTGTTTCTGGTATTGGTTTGGTTATCGAGGTGTTTGTCTTCAAGATGCCACCAACGTCTCCACCTGTCACCGTGATGCTGATCATCCTCGCCGTTGTTACTTGTGCTTCGATTCTCGAAGCGGCAGGTGGTTTGAAATACATGCTGCAAGTGGCGGAAAGGGTGCTTAGAAAGAACCCGAAACGCGTTACCCTGATAGCTCCGTTCGTGACTTACTCGATGACTTTCTTATTGGGTACTGGCCACGCGGTTTACTCCATCATGCCGATCATTGGCGATGTCGCACTGAAGAACGGGATTCGTCCTGAGCGCCCAATGGCGGCGGCGTCTGTAGCGTCTCAACTGGCTATTACTGCCTCGCCAATTTCAGCTGCTGTGGTGTATTACCTCGCGCAGCTTTCTGATATTCAACATTCTATTACTCTGCTTTCTATTTTGATGGTGACGGTGCCTGCAACGTTGTTTGGTACGTTCTTACTTTCTTTGTATAGCTTGAAACGCGGTAAAGAGCTGAACGATGATCCTGAATACCAAGCGCGTCTAAAAGATCCTGAGTGGAAAAAGCGTATCGAAAGCACCACAGCAACGTCTTTGGATGAAGTACTGCCAACTTCGGCTCGCAATGCGGTATTGATTTTCCTATTGTCGATTGTCGTGATTGTTATCGTGGCGATGGTGCCTGAGATCAGAACTATCGTAGACGGCGACAAGCCAATCAAGATGTCGGTGATCATCCAAATGATGATGCTCTGTTTCGGCGGTATCATCTTGCTGGCAACCAAAACTGATCCGCGAGATGTGCCAAACGGTGTGGTATTCAAATCGGGAATGGTGGCAGCGATTGCGATCTTCGGTATCGCTTGGATGTCGGATACTTACTTCCAATACGCAATGCCTCAGTTCAAATCTGGCATCGTGGAAATGGTGACCAACTACCCATGGACGTTTGCGCTAGCGCTATTCATCGTATCGGTTGTGGTGAACTCGCAAGCCGCTACTGCACGTATGATGCTACCGGTTGGCCTTGGCTTAGGATTAGACCCAGCCTTGTTGATCGGCTTAATGCCAGCGGTTTACGGCTACTTCTTCATCCCGAACTACCCATCAGATATCGCAACGGTTAACTTCGATGTGTCTGGTACCACTAAGATTGGTAAGTGGTACTTCAACCACTCATTCATGTCGGTGGGTTTAATCGGTGTCGTGGGCGCATGTTGTTTAGGCTACGCTCTGGCACAGATTTTTATCGCTTAATGTATTAGCTTTCTTTGAGATAGCTAAGACAACAAACAAAAACAGCGCCTAAATTGGCGCTGTTTTGTTTTAACAGGTTTCGTTTATTAGCTTTTAGGAGAGCTATTAACGTGGCTCAAAAGCCAAAGACTGAATCGCTTCTTCAATCGTTAGGAAGTGGATCTTCATCAGGCACACTTCAGCTTTCTGGAACTCGTGGTTTCGAATCAGTTTAGTCACGCTTTCAACCGAATACTGCTCAGCTCGTTTAGCTAAACCCAGTTGGTTTGAGTTTGATTGTAGCGAGTAGCTGTCGCCAACTGAATCGATGAGGTAATCATCTTCGCCCAAGATCATATCTGAGCATTCCACCTGGAAATCTTGTTCTGACGCGACGTAAATAAGCTCATCATCACCGTCGAGTTTTACCAAAGATGGCCAACTGATCATTGCTGCCCTTTCTATGTGCTGCTTACTGCTTTTAATAGTGGTGACGACAAGCAATTATATAAAAGTTATCGTCATCTGCTTTATACACTAATCGATTCTTGTCATCGATTCGTCTTGACCAAAAGCTAGACAGGTTGCCGACTAGTGGCTCCGGCTTTCCAATCCCTTCAAAGGGCGTTCTTTTGGCGGCTTCAATCAACTTATTTAGTTTCTTGAGCGTTTTCTTGTCTTGGGTTTGCCAGTATAGGTAATCTTCCCAAGCATTATCTGTAAATACAATCTTTCGATCATTCGTCATTATTCAATTCTCGAACGGTTGTATTTCCGGCTTCGAGTTGAGCAATGGATTCAGCTAATCTTTCAGCGTTTTTAGGCGAGCTCATTAGGTACAAGGTTTCTTGCATTGAATTAAAATGGTCAAGAGACATTACCACGGCATCTTCTGAATCTCGTCTGGTTATTACCGTAACATCAGAATCGTCTACCACTCTATCGAGCACAGACTTAAGGCTATTTCTTGCCTCAGTAAAAGAAACAATATTCATCACTTATTTACCCTGTTGTTTTTGGATATGTTTAATCTTTCAATATACACAGAATAGTTAATCATTCATGAATTAACTATTATACATGTTTCGCTTGTTGTACATGTTATCTCAGAGATTACACATGATCAACTTATGGTACATGTCACTCACTGTAAATCTGCAGAGTGTTACTGACTCAAAATGCTATTTACTTAAAGATCGGCCCAACGGCACGAAGTAACCTTGCAGCGCTTGATAAATCTCTTTGCGATGCGTGAGATCTGGATAGAGAGGGAACATATCCGGTTTGGTCGTGCCATCGACTAAGTAAGAATTCTCGATATCTGAGCAGGATTCAATCGTAGCTTCAAAGGCACGAGCCATCATTTCTGTTGGCAATGAGAAGTAACGAGCCGACGTTGCCTTGTCGGCAATGACACTGCGTGCCACGTAATCGTGTTTGTCCAAGTTATTGTCGCTAAGCAGTGTGGAATCAAACAGAGACATCAAACTTTCGTTTAATGGATGAGGTCGCACCGTTCTATCGTGCAACCAACAGTCGCTGGCGAACAGGATCTGCTTGCGAGGGCCAGAGGTATCGCCGATTTCAAACGCTTTCTCAGCGATATAGTGGTCAAATGCATGCCAAAACTCGTGAGCGAGCGCGCCAGCTCCGGCATTCTTCGCGAGGGCTAATTCTCGTTGGTTCGGGGCATAGTGTGCTTGTACGCCTTTTCTGCCGCCACTGCCGAACGCTAAGCCTAATGTGCCGCGAAGGCCAATCGCTTCTGGTGGCAAAGCCAAGATGTAAGCCAAGTCGGCTAGCGAATCGAATATCAGATTTGCGGCCAACTCTTTTTCTTCTTTCGTCACCCAAGCACCCACACGAATGCTGCCCATACCGAAGGTTTGTTTGATGTCCATGAATGACACCTGATCGCCATGTCGGTAGTCTGGGCCTTCGCGCGTTTTGTATTTAAAGTGAGTTAACTTCAAAAGGGTCCTTGGAAACAGACGTAAGAATGAATAGTGTGCTCAGTGAGATGCGCCTGTGTGAGATGCATCTCTTGGAATTAAAGGACGTTAGCACTTTTGATAGCAAATTGCCGAACAAAATTAGTTTAGATTGAGTTCGAAAGCTTCCCATGAAGTTGGGTTACCTTCACGAGTGAGTGGAAAGAGTGGCTGTTGTGGTTTTGCATAGCTTAATCGGTGCAGTCTTTGAGTTACGTGGTAGCTATCAAGCCCTGATACCGTGACCAAATCCAACGCTTCTAAATCAAGGTAGCCATCCGGCATCACGGCGCGTTTGGGTGCGTGAATCGTTATAACTTCACCGATCAACATTTGCGTTTGATTGCTTTCGATTGTTATCTGTTCTTTGAACGCTAACCCTATCTTTAAACTGCTCTCCAAGACGAAGGGAGCGGGGAATGTGTCGTCATAATAGGCCGTTAAGCCGACCGCGTTGAATTCTGAGACTGGTTTAGGGTAGCGAGCCGAGGTTTGATGGGCCTTTTTAACAAAGTCAGCACCAATGCTGTTAACGGTGAAGTACTTAGTTTCTAGGATGTTTTCTAGCGTATGACGTCGGCTTTTATCTGGGCGAACAATAAAACCAAGCAGCGCGGGATCAGACCCTAGGTGAATGACAGAGCTCACTATCGCAAGGTTTTCAAGCCCCTGTTTATCACAAGTACCAATTAGGTTGGCGCTTTTAAATCCAGATAGGGAGTTAACCAAACGAATGCGGTGGCGCGGGTCCATTGTTTGGATATCTTGTTTAGAAAGGGTCATGTCCTTCATATCTTCTCTTCTTCTCTTCTTCTCTTCTTCTCTTCTTCTCATTTATTGTTATCTTCGAGCATGCTCACTAACGGACTTATATGTACGAAGAATCCGCTTTTATCGATCAAAGAGCGCTTATTGGCCGTGGGCAGTTTGTCTCTTTTATCTCTGCTACAGCACAATGAACGAGATCCTTTGCATAGATTTACGTACGTTGACGTCCCTTTACATCACAGGAGCTAAAGTAATGATGTCGTCTTTATGAGTGTTAACAAATGAAAACAGTCCGCAATATCATTTGGGCAATGATTGCCACAATGTCAGCCTTTTGGTTTGCGATGGAACCGCAATTATTCGCTTCAAGCGATGTCTTTGAATGGCGCTCAGCCATGATTCAGTACTCAGGTATTTTGTCTCTGGTGTTAATGTCCATCACAATGATCTTGGCGATGCGTTTGCCTATGGTTGAGAATTGGCTGAAAGGTATGGATAAAGCATATCGAGTCCATAAATGGCTCGGTATCGGTGGTGTTGCACTGGGTGTGACACACTGGTTGTGGTACCAAATACCTAAGTCATTGGTGGTGTCTGGTGTGTTAGATAAGCCTGTTCGACACGATGGTTCAGGGCCGCAAGCTGTTTTGACTGGATGGGAGTTATGGGTCAATGAATTACGCGGTATTGCTCAGAGTATTGGCGAGTGGGGCTTCTACTTGTTGCTCATTTTACTGGTGGCGTCACTATGGGCGGCAGTGAAGTACAAACCGTTTAAATTGTCGCACCGTCTGATGTCGGTTGCGTACCTGTTTATCGCTTTCCACTCAGTAATCCTGCTTAAACGAGCGTATTGGGGAGAACCTATTTATTATCTAACTGTGGCATTTGCTTTGGCTGGGTCTATCGCAGCGATTTACAGTTTGTTGGGCTTGGTTGGGCGTCGTAATCGTCACTCAGCGACGATTATCTCGACTCGCTATTTTCCACAAGCTGAAGTGATGGAGCTGGTGTTAAAACCGGAGGCATCTTGGCAAGGTCACAAAGCTGGGCAGTTTGCGTACTTGCGTTTCGGTAATGAAGACCCGCATCCGTTTACCATTGTTTCTGGCAGTGATGATCCAGAGTTGCGCTTTTTGATTAAAGAGCTGGGTGATTTTACTAATGGCCTATATGAACGAGTGAAAGCGGGCGATGCGGTTACGGTTGAAGGACCCTATGGTCGACTTTATTTTGACCTAAGCAAGCCACAAATTTGGATTGCTGGTGGTGTCGGGATAGCGTCGTTTTTTGCAACACTTGAAGCGCTCAAAACAGAACGAGATCATCCTCGTATTCAACTGTTTTATTGTACTCGCGGTGTTGATAAGCAATTAATCGATGAGTTGTGGCACCTAGCACACGCGGTTGGTGTGAAGTTGACCGTGATAGATACCTTGCACTCACCGCGGCTAAACGCCGGAAGAATTGTCAATCAATGTGGCGACCTCAACGAGTACGAGATGTATTTCTGCGGGCCGGAGTTGTTCTCTACATCACTGAAAAAAGAATTAGACACCTATCAATTTGATATTGAAAAGCACTACCACGAAGAGCTGTTTGTGATGCGTTAAAGCCAACTATTGGAGCTGTGATTGTTAAATTAGTCAATCGGCACAGTGTAAAAAGGCGTAAAGTCACTCAATTTGTTATTGCAGCGGTTTGCTATTGAGCGATACCATATAGGGCTGTTTCTTTGGTAAAGATGTAATTATGTCAGATGAAAAACTCGCACTCGAATGGATGCGCCAACAAGCTCATAAAGTTGACCCATACGTTATCGATCCATCGTTTGATGAATGCGTTGAGTTGCTTGATCCTGCCTTCAAGAAAGGCAAGAGTGTTGCTCAACTCAAGTATCTGTTATCAGAAGCAGATCGCCGAGCGGGCGCGGCAGAACGTAAGCATGCGGCTTTAAAATACGCCAAAGAGAAAAGCCCAAATGCTGGTCAAATCTTGCGACTGCAAAGCAAGCTTCAACAAGTTCAGTTGGCTCTCAAGCTTGCCACTGGCGATAACAATATGACCATATCTCAGTTCTGTGCGGAGTACGATGTCTCTAAGCGTGACGGCAATACGGCATGGAATGAAAAGTTGGTGGAGCAGGGTAAGAGAAAGTAGTCTTTTAAACGCTTTATTCTTCTATAAACTGTCACGTTAGTTAATGTCATACACTTTTCAAAAAACGACCTATTGTTATCAATGAACGCCTTTCTAAAGCCTGAAAAATCGCTTCTCAGGCTTTAATTTTTATAGCCAACCTGTTGCATTTTTTAGCGCCTTTCCTAATTCTCGTACTGGATTTTCTCTCTATTTTTCTGAGATATCTAATGTGCGCGATACACTATTTTTCGCCCATTAATCAATTTCACTTGTGACAAAGTTATCAGAATTATGCATTTTCGGTAACGTTCCCGAAATTATCGATCTATCATCCACTCAGATACAAAAGTGAAGTAATCAACACGACTGATTTCTATTTCTTCTTCGATATAGAGCTTATACATCAAAAGTATAAGCCGAAATGTGCTTACGAATTGTTTTGGGAACGTTTGCAAATAATCCAAAGCAATTAACGTGAGAACATCAGAATGAAACGACACATTTTAGCGGTTGCTGTAACAATGGGGCTAATGACTACATCGGTATTAGCAAGTGAAGACGTTGCAGCATTAGAGCAACGTATTAATGAATTAGAACAAAGGGTTGCACAAACAGAGCAGGTCTCTACCGAGGCCAATGAAAAGGCTTCTTCGTTTGAGTTTCACGGCTATGCTCGCTCTGGGTTATTGATCAACGACGACCTAAACGGCGCGACAGGTACTGGTCCTTACATGACAGCGGCGGGTGCCATTGGAGCTCCAATTGGACGTCTTGGTGTTGAAGATGATCATTACGTTGAAGCGAACTTGATTCATAAGCGATTTGCAGACGATGGCTCTAGTGCTTTGTTTCGCATCATGTTGGCCGACAGTACTGAGACAAATAACGAGTGGACTGCCAGCGAAAGCCAGTTGAATGTGCGACAAGTGTATTCAGAACTGAACCGTCTGAGCATGTTCTCTGAATCTGAAGCGTTTTCTGAAGCAACGTTTTGGGCGGGTAAACGATTCGATCGCGACAACTTTGATATTCACTTTTTCGATTCGGATATTGTCTTCTTATCAGGTACTGGTGCGGGCGTTTATGACGTTCAGATGAGCGACAACTGGAAAGCGAATTTCTCTATTTATGGCCGAGATTTTGGTGAGATTGATAGCTCGTCAACAGATGTAGAAAACTACATTGCAACCATGAATAACCGTATTGGCCAATGGCAAGTGATGTTGAGCGGTATGACCTCAGCAGACAACGATAGCCGCCTAAATGGCGCAGCTGAAAGCGGTGTACACGCAATGTTTGCGTACCATGGAGACAACTTCTTTGGTCTGAGCGAAGGCTTCTCTAAAACGGGTATGTTAGTGGGTAGTGGCCTAGGTGCAGAGCTAAAAGGCATCGGTTCAAATGGTGATCTACTGGATGACGCGAAAGCCGTTCGCCTGTTTAGCTACGGTGTCACTCGCATTGGCGACAACTGGCGCTTAGCACCTGCATTAATGGCAGAGCATAGCCAAGACCGTTTGAAGAAGAATGACGAGTTCACATGGGCTTCTTTAAACGTTCGATTAGCTCAAGAGTTCACAGAGAACTTTGAGATGGTTTACGAAGGTTCATTGCAATACATGGATTTAGACAACTCGACAGAGCAAGCGAGCGGCGGTTTCTACAAAGCGACAGTTGCACCAACACTGAAGCTTTCAACTAGCACTGGTTTCTTTGATAGGCCTGAACTGCGTTTCGCTGTGAGCTATGTGGATTGGAGTGAAGACCTGAATGGTTACTCGATTAGCACTGAAGCAGATGCTGCAACGATGGGAGAGGGCGGCGAGGTTCTGTTTGCACTGCAGATGGAAACTTGGTTCTAATTGCTTGATATATCGTTTAGATAGAGAGTGTTACTCATGATGTGATAGTCGCATCACCAAATGCCAACCTTATCGTTTCAACTCGAAGGTTGGCATTTTTTATCTTGGGATAACCTGATCTCTGAAATAAATCGCTAGCAAGACTCTCGGTCAATAGTGGTGAAGGTCAACACCATCTTGCTCATTTCAAAGCCTTTTTTCTCAATACGGTCGAGTAGCAGCTTGGCTCCATTTTCTCCCGCTTTATCAAACGCATAGTTAAACGTAGACAGCGTTGGTGTGCATACTGAAGCAAGTTCATCATCACCCACGCCGAGTACCAAGACATCCTTTCCTGGAACGAGGCCCGCTTCTTGAATTGCTCTGATCGCACCGATTGCGATACGGTCAGTGGCGCAGAATAGGCCGTCGAGCTTGGTGTGCTCCTTGAGATACTGCTTCGCCAGTTGGTAACCTGATTCTATGGTGAAGTCGCCACGGGCGTGAAATTGCAGTGTGAGGTCGTTAAATTGAAGCGATTGAGCGAAGCCTTCCGATCTCATCTTATCAACCGCAATATCATCACCTTGCACACCGATGAATCCCATATGCTTACAAGCTTTCGCTATGAGGCGATTACCCGCTTCAAACCCTACGCGAGTGTCGTCGTGCACAATGCTTGGGATGTTAAACATTGACCCGTCTTGACCAACCAATACCACGGGTACGGCAGAGCTTTGAATCGCTTTGACTAATTGGTTGTCGAGGTGGGTCGCGTACAGGATGATGCCTTCAACACGCTTCTGGTTAAATATCTGAATATATTCAAGTTCTTTATGGTGTGTTTGGTGTGTGCTCGCTAATAATACATGCTTGCCCGCTTGCTCTAAGACGGCGGTTAAACCATCGACACCCTGAGAGGTGGCATGGGAAGAAACCCTAGGAACAATCACGCCAACCAGGTTGGTTTTTTGGGACTTTAAGTCTTTAGCGACTTGGTTTGGGAGATAGCCACACTCTTCAACCGCTTTACGCACCTTCACCTTGGTCGCGTCTTTTACGCCATACTCATCATTGATTACTCTTGAAACCGTCGACTTGGAAACTCCAGCGAGACGAGCGACATCATGAAGACTAGCCATTATTCATTATCCAATTGTAATTTTAGTTTTGGGATTGTTTGCAAACAGAGCATCAAATTTACCTGTTATTAGGGGATTTTAACCCTGTCTTCTTATCCTAGGGAGATAATTTGAAGATCATTCTCACACTATTGAGCAGTTATCTTTGATCATTTGTTATTTCTAGGCAAAAATTTGTTTTGCAAACGTTCCCGAAAATTCAAAAGCTCAAATGATAATCCAATGGGGTATGTAATGAATTATCCAAAAATAGCAAAAGAGCTGCTTTCTCTATTAGGTGGTAAAAGTAATATCACCGCACTCGCACACTGCGCGACTCGTCTGCGTCTTGCGGTTGCAGACCAAGATAAAATTGATGAACAGGCGATTGATAACCTAGAAGGGGTTAAGGGCCAGTTTAAAGTGGCAGGTCAATATCAGATCATCTTTGGCTCAGGCATCGTAAACCAAGTTTATGCTGAGTTGGCTAAGCTGACTGAAATGACGGAAATGTCGACCAACGATGTGGCGTCTGCAGGTGCTGACAACCAAAATATCCTGCAACGCGCGGTGAAAGGCCTGTCTGATATTTTTGTGCCAATCATTCCGGCGATTGTTGCTGGTGGTTTGTTGATGGGTATCTACAACCTATTGACGGCTCAAGGCTTATTCATTGATGGCAAATCTTTAATCGACGCTAATCCGGGTTTGACCGACTTAGCAAACATGATCAATACATTTGCTAATGCTCCTTTTGTGTACTTACCTATTTTATTAGCATTTTCAGCGAGTAAGAAGTTTGGTGGTAACCCATACCTTGGCGCGGCTTTAGGTATGTTGATGGTTCACCCAGACTTGCTTAACGGCTGGGGCTTCGGTGGCGCATCAGTGTCGGGCAGCATTCCGGTTTGGAACATTTTAGGTTTCGAAATCGAGAAAGTAGGCTATCAAGGTTCAGTACTACCCGTTCTTGTTTCTGCGTTTATTCTAGCGAAAGTTGAGCTTGGGCTGCGTAAAGTTATTCCTTCGGTTCTGGATAACTTGCTAACGCCGCTATTGGCGATTTTCATAACTGGTTTGTTAACATTCACGATTGTTGGTCCATTTACTCGTGATATCGGCTTCCTGCTTGGTGACGGCCTAAATTGGTTATACAACAGTGCTGGCTTCATTGGCGGTGCGGTGTTTGGTTTGATTTATGCGCCGTTTGTTATTACTGGTATGCACCATAGCTTTATTGCTATTGAAACTCAGCTGCTTGCGGATATCGCAACGACTGGCGGTACGTTCATCTTCCCTATCGCGGCGATGTCTAACGTGTCACAAGGTGCAGCGGCACTGGCGGTTGGTTTCATGAGTAAAGATAAGAAAATGAAAGGTATCGCGATTCCTTCTGGTGTGACTGGCTTGCTTGGTATTACTGAACCTGCAATGTTCGGTGTGAACTTGAAGCTTCGCTATCCATTCATTGCTGCGGTTTGTGCCGCTGCGATTTCAAGCGCGTTTATCACGATGTTCAATGTGAAAGCACAAGCACTGGGTGCGGCGGGTATTCCTGGCATCATCTCAATATCACCAGAAAAGATTGGCTACTACGTGGTAGGTATGATTATCGCGTTCGTGACTGCCTTTGCTCTGACCGTTGTTTTAGGTCTGCGCGAGCGCAGCAAGCAAAACATTAAAGCAACAGCTTAACGTTTCTCCCTAGAAGTGAAGCCCCCCTTTTCACTTCATTTCCTAAGCTTTGGGGTGCTAGCTAGGTGATTTGGCTTAGCTAGCCTTTTTATATTTTTACATGACAGCGTGAAGTGTCACCTTGCTTTTGGTTGCTACTGCTTTCGATTGCCATCGCTTTCGGTTGTCATGATTTTCAGTTTTAAGGTAAGAAAGATGAATCAAGTTTGGGTAACTGGAGACGCCGTCGTCGACCTCATTCCGGAGACTGACGCGACATTATTGAAATGTCCGGGCGGTGCGCCTGCTAATGTCGCGGTAGCGATTTCTCGCCTTTTAGGCAAAAGCGCATTTTTTGGCCGAGTGGGTAACGATCCGTTTGGCACTTTTATGGAAGTGACTCTGCAAAAGGAAGGTGTGAATACCGAGCGTTTGGTGAAGGACCCTGAACAACGCACGTCAACCGTGGTGGTCGATCTTGATGACCAAGGCGAGCGTAGCTTTACGTTTATGGTTAAGCCAAGTGCCGACCAGTTTATGTCTGTTGAAGACATTCCCGAATTTAAGAAAAACGAGTGGCTACACGTCTGCTCGATCTCTTTGGCTAATGAACCAAGCCGAAGCAGTACCTTCGAAGCGATCCGACGTATGAAAGCCGCGGGCGGTTACATCAGCTTCGATCCAAACCTTCGTGATGAAGTGTGGCAAAACCCATCTGAAATTAAGTCTGTGGTCATGAAAGCGGTTGAATTGGCTGATGTGGTTAAATTCTCAGAAGAAGAACTGGATTTCTTAACCGATTCAACTTCGATGGAACAAGGTTTGGCTAACATTGCAGATCTTAACAACACGCTTGTTCTGGTTACGCAGGGCGCGAAAGGCGTTTGGCGAGTATTTGAAAACCAAGGTGTGTTGATTTCAGGTCGCTCAGTGACGCCAGTGGATACCACGGGTGCAGGCGATGCTTTTGTTGGCGGTTTGCTTGCAAAGCTTTCTCAAGATGATGAGTGGAACAATCAACAAGTCGTCGATTCTGCAATTCAGTGGGCGAATGGGTGTGGTGCACTGGCGACCACGCAAAAAGGCGCAATGACCGCACTTCCAACGCAAGAAGCTCTTACTCAGTTTATTCAAAAAGACTCTTCAAATACGAATGCCGTAGAGGAGAGTGTATGAGTTTGAACTCGAACTGGACAGTAGAGCAAAGATATCGCCGTATAGAAGATATTTCTCTAGAGAGTATTGATGCGATGGTAGAGCTTCGCAAACAAGACTCTGGCTATCCAAGCTACCATATTGCGCCTAAGTTTGGTCTGCTTAATGATCCGAATGGTCTGTGTTTCTTTAATGGTGAACACCACCTATTTTACCAATGGACGCCAGTTGGCCCCGTCCATGGTATGAAGTACTGGTACCACCTTTCTACCAAAGACTTCGTTCATTTCGAAGACCACGGTATTGGCTTGCACCCAGACCAAGATTACGACTCTCACGGTGTTTACTCTGGTGGTGCATTGGTTGAAAACGACAATGCATTGTTGTTTTTTACAGGTAACAAGCGCGATGGAAATTGGTTGCGAGTGCCAACTCAATGTTTTGCCAAGATGTCTGCTGACGGCAAAATAGAAAAGCACGGCGTGGTTATCGAAAACGATCACTACACCGAACATTTCCGAGACCCAAAAGTGTGGAAACAGGGCGGCGATTATCTGATGGTTGTGGGTGCTCAAACGCCTCAAAATACTGGCTCTATGGCGCTATATTGCAGCCGAGACCTGATGAATTGGCAGCACAAAGGTCCAATTCAAACTCGTTACAACAACCTTGGCTATATGTGGGAATGCCCAGATTTCTTTGAAATAGAGAATCAGTCGGTGATGCTGTTTTCTCCACAAGGTGTGTCTAGCGAAAATCCATACGATTTCAAAAATATCTACTCGGTGGCTTATATCGTCGGTGACCGCCTAAATCTCGATTCGGTAGAACTGGAAAACCACCAAGATATTTCGCAGCCAGATTATGGCTTCGATTTCTATGCACCACAGACTTATTTAGATGATACAGGCCGCCGTATTCTGATTGCTTGGATTGGTCTGCCTGAGATTGATACACCATCTAATGAGTATCAGTGGGCGGGCATGTTGTCGTTACCACGCGAACTTCAAATCCAAGATGGCTATCTTGTTCAGTCTGCTTTACCTGAATTGAAAGCGCTACAGGGTGAAGCTGTGGTGGTTGAAAATGCTCTTGAATTGGATACAACCAGCTTCATGGTTGAGCTCGAAACGGATACTGACGAGTTTGAGTTTACACTTGCTAACGTTGCGGGTGATAACATCGTGTTCAGTGCTACAGAAAAGGAGTTCATGCTTGATCGCAGTAAGATGTCTCAGCTCTACGCGGAAGAGTTTGGCTCAGTGAGAAAAGCACCGAGGTTGAGCACCAAGCAAACCATCGAGGTTTATGTTGATAAGTCAGTAATCGAAATCTTTATCAATGGCGGTAAGCACACAATGACCAGCCGTTTCTTCATTGATGACTTGAGTTCATTGTCGATGACTGGTGACGTGAACACCGTTTATCACTCGATGAACCCAATTAAAGGGTTGGACAACTAACCTCCGCTTATCTCCATCAAGAAAGCCGCTGATCAACAGCGGCTTTTGTTTGGTCTGCGACATCACTATTGTGCTAACTCTTTGACCTTGTCCATTCCCCGTAGCCCTGAATCTCAAGTCCATTTAGAACAAACAACCAACGCTAAGGTCGAATGTTATTGAAACTGACCTTCTGGGTTCCGTCATCTTTATTCAATAGCTCCACCACATCGCCTTGATAGTAATACGGTTCCATTGGCATCTCGCTGTTGGTCGGCCTTGCGTAATGCAATACTGCTGGCTTCGCGTCAACTTGCTGTGCGTATAGATAGCCAATCAGCGCATGTTCAAACTGGTGATAACCGTTGCCCCAATGGAAAGCTTTGGTGCGTTTTGGCTCAAGCCCGACACCGCCGTATTTATGGTCGACCCATACATCATGAAAAGTGGGTAGGGTGTATTGCAGGACGTCTTTCATTGAATCATCGACAAGTGAAGCCGTCATTGCTGCTTGATCAAGCTCCGCCCATTCCCATGATGAAGCCCAATTTGTGTTTGGTCTGCTTTGCCAGCCAGTTATCTCTTGTCCTTTCCACGCTTTCTGAAGTTCTTCGCCATAATATTGGGATACACTCACGAAATTTTTCTGATATTGCGCATGAACGAGAGTGTGTTTCATCCCTTTGATGCCAAACTCTTTCCATTCAGAGTTATTCAATGTTTGGCCTGTAAGGTAAGTCATCCAATACGCTTTGATGGTGTGCCCAAAATCGTTGTGATTAGCATTCGGCATCTTGGCGGCTTTGCTGTGAATGGCCCCGTAGAAGCGTTGCTCATCTTCAGAGTGGTAGTGCTCGACCATGGTTTGTGTCAGCCAACTTAGATCATCAAGCCATCTTGTCTTGGTGGGCTCTTTTAGCAGGGGAGCGACTAACAGCATGTAGCCGTTAATCTGATCAAGTTGCGCGACCAGTTCACGCTGTGTGGCTTTGCCATCTTCACCATCCGCAAGTACCCAAGCAAGACCGCTGTTGTCGCTAAGTCGATATTTATCAAAGATAAAAGCTTGTTGTGCGATGAGTGCTTCTTCTACCTTTTTGTCTTGAGTCAGGTAGTAATACATGGCAAGGCCAACTAATGCATACGCTTGATCTTGAGAAGTACGCTGCTGCCAATTCTGGCCTACTTTGCCCTCTTTTGTGTAGCCAATAAAGCCACCATTTTTCTTATCTTCTAGTTGATCAATGAGGTAGTAGGCGCCTTGCTTGGCAAGCGCTAAAGCCTGCTTATCGCCACTAAGGTGGTAGAGCACGCCATAGGCATAAGTTTGACGTGACTTCATCCGCGTAAACTCTTTGCCAAAGTGTGGCGTGATCCAGCCTTTGTTTAGTTCATGGCACACATCAGAAACATCGAGCAAGGTACCGTCATCACAGCGGAAAGTAGGGAAGTTTCCTACCGGTTCTCCTTGAGCGCTAGGCATTAACCAATAAGGTGCAAGCCCTTCAGTCGCATGGTTGAGCCACTCTTCTCCAGAAGGAAGATGGGCGTTGGCAGATACGGCGAAGCTAGTAATACTGAGTAATGCGATCGTTGCTCGTAACATGATGTTTATCTTAACTATTTGAATTTATTTGAATATAAACAATCACATCTGCACATTGTGATTAGGCGATCACAATCGACCAAATTAATAAGGTTTAGATAAAAGCTCACAGACTAGTGAGCTTTGGAAGGGTGTCTTGTATTTTATACTGGCTTGCCCGCCTCATCTTCTTCAACCACATCGGTTTCTAAGCTTGCCTCTGCCAGCCATTTTTGTATTGATGGACTGTTAAGCACACGTTGTTGATACTGCGATGCCTTTTCGGAAAGTTGTATTCCATAGGTTTCTACGCGCAATGCGACGGGTGCAAACATCGCATCGGCAATCGACCATTCACCAAATAACCATCCCTCTGGGTATTGTTCCATTTGTGCAGACCATATTGCATCAATACGAGCGATGTCTTTCAGTGCGTCTTCACTCAGTGTGAGCTTTCGTTGTGCGCGGCAGTTCATCGGCATTTCATTTCTGACGGCAAAGAACCCAGAGTGCATCTCGGCGGAAATTGCTCGGGCATGGGCGCGTTCTTTCACTGAGCTAGGCCACGCTGCACCGTCCAAATAGGCATCGTTAACGTATTCGAGAATCGCCAATGAATCCCACACCGCAACATTACCATCAACTAGGGTTGGAACCTTGGCCGTTGGCGTCACTTTCGCCAGAGTGTCGTAAAAATCAGAGGTGAATAGCTTGAGCTTGATGACTTCTGTACTCAGGTTGTAGTTGTCGAATATTAGCCATGCGCGCAGTGACCAAGTTGAGTAGTTCTGGTTTCCAATATAAAGCTGCATCGTTGCTTCCTTGCGTTTGGTGAGTATGCTTTTGAGCTTAGGGGATTGTATTGCGGAGCACTAACGGATAATTTTGATGCAATACATTAATAAAAACGATGGGTGGTGATTTCAATATGGATATTGATGCTTTGCGAGGCTTTCTCGCGTTTGTGGAAACCAGTAGTTTCACTCGTGCAGCGAAACAGATAAATCGTACCCAATCGGCATTCAGTGCTCAGATGCGTAAGTTGGAAGAAGAACTCAACGTCACTCTTTTCCAGAAAGAAGGACGTAATTTAATACTGACTGAAGCTGGCTTAGCGCTGCGTTCTCATGCCGAACAGTTGGTCGCCCTCCACAACACCGCCCTCAAGCAAGTAAAGCGTTATGAAGACAAACAACCTCTGCGACTCGGCTGCCCTGAAGACTACAACGACACCATTCTTCCAAAAGTGATTCGCCTGTTACAGCAAGCAGAACCTACCTGTTCCATTCAAATATTTAGCCTACCAAGTATTAACCTCAGAGAGTGGTTAGATGATGGCCGTTTAGATGCGGCGATTGTCACCAGAGCGCCTGATAGTGAAGAGGGTTACTGGCTTACACATGATGTGGGTGTTTGGATAAGCAGCCCTGACTATGCATTCGATGAGTCTAAACCAGTCCCACTAGCCTTGTTTCAGACCGATTGTAAGTACCACGCAGCGGCAGTGAATGGCTTAACCAAGCAGGGCACGCCTTATCAGTTATTGGCGTGTAGCAATACCGCTTCAGCGCAGCGTGCAATCGTGAAAGCAGGATTAGCGATTGGTGCGATGGGTAAGCTAAGCGTGACTTCAGATTTGAAAATTCTTGATGATATGCCGCCGTTGCCTTCGGTCGATATTGTGCTGATCCTAGCGAGTAAGCATCACCCGGTATTGGATAAAGAAGTGCTCAATCAACTTGTGGAGCTGGGTTCTGATTAGGCTTCTTCTTCGGTGGCCTGACATGGCGAGCCAAAATACGGCTACGTTCTTGTTTTACCTCAGTCAGTTTTCGCCACGACCATAAACGCACCCGGGCTTCTCTGGCACTAGTGTCGAGATCGACGACTGGGTTCAGGTAAGGGGAATCTGGTTTGAGCTCATGCATCATCATTTCCATAGGCGTCATCTTCCAAGGCTCAAACAAAAGTGGAGTGGGTATGTCTGAAAGTTCTGGCACCCATTTACGAATGAAGTATCCATCTGAATCGTGCTCTTGCGCTTGCTTAGTCGGATTGTAAATTCGGATAGTGTTGATTCCTGTAACCCCAGCTTGCATCTGAAACTGTGGGTAGTGAATACCGGGTTCAAAATCGAGAAACAGCTGCGCTAAGTGAGTGACGCCATCACGCCAGTCCATATTCATATGATGAGTGAGAAAGCTCACCAGCATTGAGCGCATACGGAAATTAATATAGCCCGTATGATGCAGGCAGCGCATACAGGCGTCGACCAATGGCACGCCTGTTAATCCCGCCTTCCATACCCCCAAACGTGTTGGATCTTTTACCGTCTCATTCTGCAATAACGTCTCGTAGGCGTGGTTGATGCAGCGAAATTCCATCTCGCATTCCGATTCAAACTTCTGCATGAAATGACAGTGCCAATGAAGCCTTGAAGAAAGGGCAATTAGGCTGCGACGAAACCCTGCAACGTGCCAGTGTCCCAACAGATGTTGATAAACTTCACGCAGCGATATGTTGCCCCAAGCCAAATACGGAGATAGGCGAGTACAAGCATGGCGTGACGCTTCTGGGCTTGAGATACTGCGGTAGTAATCGCGACCGCGGCGCTCAAAGAAGTCATTTAATGTTGCCCATGCCAGTGCGCTTCCACCCGTTTGTATGCCTTTAACTTTGGTTAACCAAGCTGGTGGAGGCTCGATTACGAATTTAAGCTCCTCCGCATCAAGGGTATGCAGTAATTCTGTCGTTAACTGATTTTCTTCTATGGGAGCACGCATGACACTGTTCCAGTGCTTGTCCCAACCGATTCTGTCTTTCGACCCTCTCACGACAGCGCCCTGTGCGAACTCTTGCCATGGGATGTTGTGATCTGTAAACCAAGCAGAGAGTTCTCTGTCACGCTCAAAAGTGCAATTTAATCCTATCTCTTGATGAGAGAAGACGTTTTTGATGCGGTAACGAGATTGGATCGCTTTGAAGCAGTCCATCGCACTGCCATGAAGTATTGAAACCTCATGTCCATACTCTTTCAGCGACCGATTCATGCATTGCAGCGACTGCCAAACAAACCGCCAATGTCGCTCAGAGTAGTGGGCATTGTTTAGCAGCATAGGTTCGAAAATGTAGAGCAATATCGTTGGGGGTTGACCTGATAAAGCGTGTTGTAAAGGTGCGTGGTCGGTGAGTCTTAAATCGCGCTTTAGCCACACTATGTTGATTGTTTGCATCTGAGCCCTCTTTCGTTTTCAAGCATTACGAGTCAGAGGGCAAAACGTCTCACAGGAAGTGAGTTTTATTTTCGATAATGAAAGGGCAGGTTATGAGAGCCTGTTTTCATTATTAGAGAATGCCTAAGCTTTTTAGTTTTCGATAAATCGTATTACGGCTGATACCAAGTATGCGTGACGTCTTACTGATGTTGCCTTGGTTGGCTTGATAAGTTTGCAACAAGGTTTCTTCAACGGTGCTTCTTAAATCGTTACTCGCTGTACCTTTTATGGCATTAGAAGTCATTAGCTGATGCTGATTATCGTGTGCTAATGACGTGAGATGTTGAGCAAGGTGGCTGGGCACATGCTCGAGTGTGAGTTGGGGTTCATCACTTGCTAATAGAGCAGCAACCTTAAGTAAGTTGTCTAATTCGCGGATATTACCCGGCCAAGAATAGGCGCACAGTAAGCTCATCAAGTGCGGGCAGATTGTCTGTTCGTCTTCGGCGTATTTACGATGAATGTGCTCGATTAAAGCGTGCTTGTCTTGTCGGTGTTGTAGGCTTGGCAAGGTGAAGGCTAAGCCATTGAGTCTGTAATACAGGTCTTGCCTAAACTCACCTGTTGCGACTAACTGCTCGAGGTTTTTGTGAGTTGCAGCGATGATCTGACAATCGACTTGATAGCTTTGATTAGAACCAACTGGCACCACGGATTTGTCTTGCAGAACATGCAGTAGTCGGCACTGAGCTTCTAAAGGCATGTCGGCGATCTCATCTAGAAATAGAATCCCTTTATCTGCTTGACGGATCTTACCTTGGAAGCCCTTGTGGCTTGCTCCCGTAAAGGCGCCCGGCGCGTAAACAAACAGTTCAGATTCGATTCAGATTCGATAAGGTCTTTAGGCAGCACGCCACAATTTACCGCTACCAAGGGCGAAGACTTACGCTGGCTTTGCTTGTGCAGCACTTTAACAAACTCGCCTTTGCCAACTCCTGTTTCTCCTAAGATCAACAAACTGATCCCTTTATCGATTACCTTGTTGGCTTGCTGCCAAGCGTGTTCGATTTGTTGCTCGCCATGGTGCAAATCACACGATGCTGAAATGGAGCGCGTGCGTTTGGTGGTTATAAGAAATCCGGCATCGGCCGTGAGACACATAAGATGATGCTCGATCACTACCAAAATACTAAGAACCTGTTGATCAGCTACGATACCAATCCACTAGGTTTTTTCTAAAATAGATAGGTTCTAGAACGGTTTATCAAGTAGTCACTAGCAACGAGTTGACTAAAATAATCTAAGTAAAATGAAAAGCAAAACGCCAAGTTCTTATGAGCTTGGCGTTTTTATGTTTGAATCGCTTTAGTTTTTCGAAAAGAAGATCTCGGGCTTGTGGACTGGGCCATAGTTGCCTTCTAGTTGGGTAAGTTCTAATCCTTGTTTGCCTATCAAAGAGCCGACTAACTGGCGGTTGAACGGGTAGCTGTCGGGGTTGTTAATGTACTCTTCAACATCAATCCATTTAGCTTCTGCAATTTCATCTGTGTCTTGAATCGCAATCTCTTGAGTTTGAGCGATAAGGTGACAAACAAAGTAGAGGTTAGACTTTCCGAATTGATACGGGTGTCTCGTCGCCATGCCAACCACTGAAACGAACGTGGCTTCGATGCCAGTCTCTTCTAAGGTTTCTCGAACCACGGATTCTTCAATGCCTTCACCCAACTCAATATGACCGCCCGGTAATTTGTAGCCCGTCATGCCGTGTTCTTTAATCATCAGCACTTGGTTGTGTTCGTTAGTGATTAACGCGCCAGCACCCAAGGTGTGGGTCGGAATGAAAGGCACAAACTCTACAATCTCGGATTTGTGGATCAGCGTAATCTCGTCTTCTAAGCAGTTGTGAAACACAAAGCCAAGCTCAGTCGCCACCGGAATAAGGTGCGAGAGTGAAATAGGTAAGCTAATCCAAATAATGCCTTTGCTATTCTGCTTTGAAAATTCGGTGATCTCGCTGAGTTCGGCATTGAATGAGTCAACATCGTGAGGGGCTGTTGCTGGGTCAATGATGATGCCGTTAAATTTGTCGAGCGTAAATTCCACGGGTGATCCTTTATTATTTTGATTTATTGGGCGTCGAGCATGGTCTGAGCTTATCGTATCTAAAGAGCTTATAACACCTTGAGAGCAAGGGCAGCAGTGAATCAAAAGTAGGCAATGCAGTTTATGTCGAACGGGTCGGGATAAGTGGAGGGTGTTGCTAGAAACAAAAACTGCGCTTGGAAGCCAAAGCGCAGTTTTAAAATGAGGTTTATTGCAGTTCGATTTTAACGAATATAGTTTGCGTTAATACTCACGTACCAGTGTTGAAGCTTGCCATCAGATTTCTTGATCCACAAATCGTTGGTGTAGCTATCAATCTTGCCGTTAACCGTAAGGTTGAATGTGTTCTCGTCGAATTCGCCAAGCTTCACGAACTTGTCCGTGGTAATCAGGAATGGGTCCATGTCGTCTACACCAACCACATCTGAAATCACATAGTAGTGGTAAGTCAGCGGCTTGCTCGCATCATTCGGGTTGCTGCGATACGCAACAAGCTTGAATGGTTCCGTTAATGGAACGTCGAGCGTTTGCTTGTCCATGGTCGCTGGAATTGGAATAAACAGCCAAGCGGTAAACAGACCGCTCAATAAAACCATCAGGAAGAAAAGAGTCTTAATTGCTTTCATAGCAACCTTCAAAATATGGGGGATGTTAATGGGGCTATGGTAACTAGGGAGAGTAAAGATGCAAGCTCTGTTATTACCCTATCTTATCTCAGCTTAATCTAGCGCAAAGAAAGCGGTTCGGTTAACTCGAAATGTAAACACGAGTGCTTAACTCTTGATTATGGCTTAAGAGAATTCGTTATTTGAACCAATCTTGGTTTTTAACCAGTCTCTCGAAACAAGGCGAAGAACTGTCGCGAAATGACCTATATAGATAAAATTCAGTACGATAAGAATAGCGCATGAATATTTTTTGAGCGTTTTCTTATGCATTTAAATCCACGGTTAAGTGGCGAATACCATTCTTATGTCGATCACTCATTTCGTATCGATTGTTCACTTGGCTCCAATCCATTTGGCGCACCAGAAATTCCTGAACATGTGATCAAAGATATTATCTACGGTATTGATAAGTACTATTGCCACAGGGAGCTTTCGGAGCTGACTTATCTGACTCGCCAGTTTATTGGGATTGAAGATTGTCGTATTACGTACACCACGGGCTCTCTTGGGGCGCTAGAACTTATCTTCAATAAACTGATCGATCACAACAATCGCACCATGATAGGCATTGGCCCTCAGTTTGTTGAAGCAGTATCAGAGTTCACTTTGGTGGGCGGGAAGTACCAGTCCATCAACATGTTTGATTATCAAAACGAGTCGGATCTGTTCGGTGTGTTGGCATCAAAAATAAGCAGTCAAAATCCTGCCTTGGTGTATATCGATAATCCCAACAACCCAACGGGTCGAATCTACGACAGAGCTTATCTGGTCGAGATAGCGAGAGTATGTGAGCGTTCTGGCGCTATTTTGATTGTCGACGAGGCATATGGTGAATACCTGACCCCTGAGCAGTCTATGCTCGATCAGACCTTAGTCTTGGACAACTTAATAGTTTTACGAACCTTTTCTAAAGGTTTAGGGCTCGCTGGGATTCGACTCGGTTACTTAGCCAGCAGTGAAAACCTGACTTCTGCAATCGAAGCTGCGGTGAGTGTGTTTACGCCGACTTACCCCTCAATAAAAATCGCATCGGCGACCTTACCCAATGCAAAACACTTCTTAGAAATGAACCGCAGCAAAACTGAATACTTTAAGCAGCAAATGATCGGCTTGTTGTCTGAGAACAATATTGAGGTAGTTGGCACGTCAATATCGACGCCCATTATGTTGTTGAAAAAGAGAGGAACTCACCTTTCAAAGCTATTTGAGAGTATCGGTATTAAGACATGTTCGGGTGTCGATTTTGCTATTACGTGCGACGCGATGACTGAAGAGTATGTTCGATTACGAATTGTTGGAAATGATGTGGATTTAGAAGCGTTAAAGCAGCGTATTCAGCAGTTATAAAAGCAACCGTTATAAAATCATCAGGTATTAAAAAGCCCGCACCTTGCGTTTACAAAGTGCGGGCTAAATTCATCTGGCTACTTGTTTAAGTAAGCAGCGTGGAACTCAATGTGTTCATCAATAAAGCTAGAGATGAAGTAGTAGCTGTGGTCGTAACCAGGCTGCATACGTAGATCTAAATCGGCATTGGTTACCTTAGCGGCTTCGACTAATTGCTCAGGTTTAAGCTGTTCAATCAGGAAGTTATCGGCTTCACCTTGGTCGACCAACATTGGCAGTTTAGTGCCTTTGGTTTTTAGAAGCTCAGAGGCATCGTAGTGTTTCCACTCTTCAATATCCAAGCCTAGGTATTGGTTGAAGGCTTTTTGTCCCCAAGGGCATTGCATTGGGTTGGTGATTGGGCTGAATGCAGAGATAGAACGGTAGCTATCTTCGTTTTTAATGCCAATCGTTAGGGCACCATGTCCGCCCATGCTGTGACCAGAAATCGATTTTACGGATGTAACAGGGAAGAACGACTCAATTAATGCAGGGAGCTCTGTTACCACGTAATCGTACATGTGGTAATGGCTGTCCCATGGCGCTTGAGTGGCATTCACATAGAAGCCTGCACCTTGGCCGAGATCGTAATTTTCATCGTCGGCAACACCTTCGCCACGTGGGCTAGTGTCTGGTGCAACAATCGCGATGCCTTGCTCAGCCGCGGCTTTGAAAGCGCCGGCTTTTTGCATGAAGTTTTCATCGGTACAGGTTAAGCCTGACAACCAATACAAAACAGGAACTGGGTTTTCTTTGCTTGCGTTAGGTGGCAAGAAAATCGCAAAACGCATGTTGCAGTCAAGCGTTGCAGAAAAGTGGGTGTATTGTTTGTGCCAACCACCAGCAACCTTTGCTTGGCTAATGTTTTCGATTGTCATCTATTGTGCTCCGTTAGGTTGATGGTTTGGGAGTAAATTTGTCTATATTACATAAAGTTTCACCACCCACCGGGCAGGAGGTGGTGAAGACAGTTTGTTGCTATTCATTTGTAGCTGTGGCCTCGATGCTCGAAAGAATCGAGGCCAAGATGTGTTACTTATCCATGTGTAGAACAGTACGGATAGATTCACCTTTGTGCATTAGGTCGAATGCTTCGTTTACGTCTTGCAGACCCATTGTGTGAGTGATGAACTCTTGAAGGCCAAACTCACCCGCCATGTAACGGTTTACGATTTCTGGAAGCTCAGAGCGGCCTTTAACACCACCGAAAGCAGAGCCACGCCATACACGACCAGTCACTAGTTGGAATGGACGAGTTGCGATCTCTTGGCCTGCACCCGCAACACCAATGATGACAGATTCGCCCCAACCTTTGTGACAGCACTCAAGTGCTTGACGCATCACGTTTACGTTACCGATACACTCGAAAGAGTACTCAACACCACCGTCTGTCATCTCAACGATAACGTCTTGGATTGGCTTGTCGAATTTAGTTGGGTTGATGCAGTCAGTCGCGCCAAGCTGTTTTGCTAGCTCGAATTTGCTCTCGTTGATATCAACACCGATGATGCGGTCAGCACCAGCCATGCGAGCACCAATGATTGCAGAAAGACCGATACCACCTAGGCCGAATACAGCAACGTTGTCGCCTTTTTCAACTTTAGCTGTGTTAAGTACCGCGCCCATACCCGTAGTTACACCACAACCTAGAAGACAAACTTCTTCAAGTGGTGCTTCTTTGCTTACTTTCGCTAGAGATATTTCTGGAAGTACTGTGTACTCAGAGAAAGTCGAGCAACCCATGTAATGGAAAATTGTTTCGCCATTGATAGAGAAGCGGCTTGTACCGTCTGGCATTAGGCCTTTACCTTGCGTTTCACGAACGGCTTGGCATAGGTTAGTTTTACCAGATTTACAGAACTTACATTCGCCACATTCAGCTGTGTAAAGTGGGATAACGTGGTCGCCAATCTCAACACTTGTAACGCCTTCGCCGATCATCTCAACGATACCGCCACCTTCGTGACCAAGAATTGAAGGGAAGATACCTTCTGGATCGTCACCTGATAATGTGAATGCGTCAGTGTGACAAACACCAGTAGCAACGATGCGAACTAGAACCTCACCAGCTTTAGGAAGTTGTACATCAACTTCTTCCATTTTTAGTGGCTCGCCAGCTGCCCATGCAACCATTGCTTTTGATTTGATATGAGTTTGACCAGGTTTAATTTCGATTGTCATTGGATGTTTCCTATATATGTCAGTACAGCGGATAACCGTGCAATTAGCTTCAACCCGTTAAGCGTAGTTGAGCTTAATTGTTTCCGCTCTCTCGTTTTGTTGGAGCTAGTATAGGTGTGAGTGCATGTTTTGATAATCCCCTTAAATAGAAAATGATTATTACGTATTTGTAATAATAGAGCATTTAGGTTCCTCGTGTTAACCGAAAGTCACACTTAAGAATTTTTAAGGTACGTCATAATAATTGCTTACTGAAAATCACATGAATTGGAAATAAAACTACAATATTCTGAGCGCCGTATTTAATGTTGTGGACTCAAACATGCTTTTATCTCTTCCGCCTCCAGTGATGCTGTCACTTGCCATCGTGCTTGAAGTTGTCGCGACTTCTTTATTGCCTAAAACGCAGCAATTTACTTCCCTTCCTGCGACCGCCGCAGTACTCGTCGGTTATGGCTTTGCTTTTTATCTGTTGTCTCTCACGGTTCAAACCATGTCTTTGGGTGTGGCGTATGCGATTTGGTGTGGCGCAGGGATAGTGTTGGTCGCGGCGTTGTCTTGGTTGGTCTACGGGCAAAAGCTAGACATCTACGCGATCATTGGCATCGCTTTGATTCTGTCTGGTGTGGTGGTCATTAACCTGTTTTCAACGTCGGTGAGTCACTAAGAGTCTATTTCCTACTTCTGAAGGAACAAACTAATTGGAATCTAGAGTAGTTAGCCTTCAACTTAAGGTATTGAATATAATATAGTAATTCCAATAAATGCATTTTGTGCATGTATTTTATGAAAACAGCTCACTTTACTCATAGATTGGTCGGTTTAGTATAGCCAGCAGAAACCAATGATTATAAATAATCATAGATATTATCTTTTTATCAATAACTTAGGGGGTCATTATGACTATTCCGACAACCGATATGATGGAAGCTTGGACGGGATTTCAAGCTGGCGACTGGCAAACATCCGTTAATGCACGTGATTTTATTCAGCGAAACTACACCCCTTATGAAGGCGATGAGTCTTTTCTTGCGGACGTGTCGGAGTCGACGACACAGCTATGGGAGTCGGTGCTAGAAGGTATTAAAGAAGAAAGCCGCACTCATGCCCCTGTCGATTTTGATACTGATATCGTTTCCACTATCACCTCACACGATGCCGGTTACATTGTAAAAAAACTCGAAAAAATCGTGGGTCTACAAACCGATAAACCACTGAAACGCGGCATCATCGCCAATGGTGGTATTCGAATGGTGAAAACGTCGTGCGAAGTGTACGGTCGTGAATTAGAGCCACAAATCGAAAAGATCTTCACTGAGTACCGCAAAACGCATAACCAAGTAGCGTTCGATCTTTATACCGACGAAATTAAAGCATGTCGCCGTTCTGGTATTATTACTGGTCTGCCGGATGCTTATGGTCGTGGACGCATTATCGGCGACTACCGTCGTCTTGCTTTGTACGGTATCGACTTCCTAAAATTAGACAAAAATGAGCAATTCAAATCGACTCAGAAGATGCTTGAAACGGGTGGTGATTTAGATAAGACATTGCGTCTACGTGAAGAGCTTACTGATCAAATTCGTGCCCTTGATGAAATGCGAGAAATGGGTTTGAAGTACGGCATTGATATGTCTTCTCCTGCTCGTACTGCGCAAGAAGCAATCCAATTTACCTATTTTGGTTACTTAGCTGCGGTTAAGTCTCAAAATGGTGCTGCGATGTCGCTAGGCCGCACATCAACCTTCCTAGATGTTTACATCGAACGAGACCTTAAACTTGGTCTGATTGATGAAAAACAAGCGCAAGAGTTGATTGACCATTTCATCATGAAGCTTCGTATGGTTCGTTTCCTTCGCACTCCTGAATACGATTCATTGTTCTCTGGCGACCCAATTTGGGCAACAGAAGCAATGGCTGGTATGGGCGTTGATGGTCGTACTCTTGTTAGCAAAACGACTTTCCGCTACTTGCACACATTGCACACGATGGGCCCAGCGCCAGAGCCGAACATGACGGTTCTATGGTCTGAACAACTGCCTATCGCGTTTAAACAATACGCGGCTAAAGTGTCTATCGAAACCTCATCACTTCAGTATGAGAACGACGATCTAATGCGTGCGGATTTTGATAATGACGATTACGCGATTGCGTGTTGTGTAAGCCCGCAGGTGGTTGGCCAACATATGCAGTTCTTTGGCGCTCGCGCAAACCTTGCTAAAGCGCTACTTTACACCATTAACGGTGGTGTTGATGAAAAATCTAACATGCAGGTTGGTCCTCAAGTTGCTCGTATCGAAGATGAAGTTCTCGATTTTGACCGCTTAATGCCACGCTTTGATGACATGATGGATTGGCTTGCAACGCAATACGTCACTGCGCTGAACGTGATCCATTACTCGCATGACCGTTACAGCTATGAAGCATCGTTAATGGCATTGATGGATCGCGATGTTCATCGCACAATGGCTTGTGGTATTGCAGGGCTGTCGGTTGTTGCTGACTCGTTAGCGGCTATCAAATACGCGAAGGTAACACCAGTACGTAACGAAGATGGCATCGCTGTCGACTTTGATATTGAAGGCGAATATCCAAAATTCGGCAACAACGATTCACGTGTCGATGATATTGCTTGTGATTTGGTTGAACGTTTTATGAAGAAAATTCAGAAAAGGAACACCTACCGTGAAGCGGTTCCAACTCAATCTATCCTTACGATTACTTCAAACGTTGTATATGGTAAAAAAACCGGTAACACGCCTGATGGTCGCCGCGCTGGTATGCCATTTGGCCCGGGCGCAAACCCAATGCACGGTCGTGATGAGAAAGGGGCGGTGGCTTCACTTTCTTCAGTTGCCAAACTGCCGTTCGAGTACGCTAAAGATGGTATTTCTTACACCTTCTCAATCGTACCAAATGCACTAGGTAAAGATGATCTAAGCCAAAAAGTGAACCTAGCAGCACTAATGGATGGTTACTTCCACCATGAAGAAAGTGCAGGATCGATTCGTGTTGAGGGTGGGCAACATCTTAACGTGAACGTGCTTAACCGTGACATGTTGTTGGATGCCGTCGAACATCCAGAAAAATACCCACAGTTAACCATCCGAGTCTCGGGTTACGCAGTACGATTCAACTCGCTAACACGTGAGCAGCAACAAGATGTAATTAGCCGTACGTTTACTGCTAAGATCTAACCGTAAACTTCAAGTTATACGGTCCTAAAAAGCGCGAGAATGACATCCGTCTCTCGCGCTTTTTTGTGCGTCGAGTATGGCGGTAATCATGTTGTTGGACGTCGCGTTGTCTTGGCTGGTATATGGGCAAAACCGATATTTACACGGTGATTGGAATTACTTTGATGCTTTTTTTGGGGGGATTCGCTTGTTTTTTATGTCAGAGATCACTAGGAGCTCTAACTTATCTTTGCCCCATTCAGTATATGGAATCCACGTATTTACAAAGTGATTTTGGCAATAAAAGTTAAGATTCGGTCGTATATTCGGCTTCT